>NZ_JANFYP010000001.1:0-289165 GCF_024460535.1 Blautia sp. MSK.18.38
TGTCGTTTTGTTGACGACTTGGATACTTTATCATATCTTCTGTCTTTTGTCAACTACTTTTTTATTTTTCTGAAATCAGATGTATTTATCTGTTTCTTAAAAACAATTTGTTCCTAACAACTCTGATAGAATAGCATTTTTTCCATTAGCTGTCAACATGTTTTTTACATAAATTTCATTTTTTTCTGAAAAACGTATTTTTTCGCCAAAAACCGCATTTCACAGACATGGTCACCACCTGTATCCTGGTGCTTTTTCGTCTGCAAAATGCGGTTTCTTTTACCCACCATAAAATATTCCTGTAAAAATACGGATAAAAATATTTTTATCATAAAGAAAATCCAGTACTGTATCACCCCGGATCAGTCCCAGACCCTTTTGCCCTATTTCCGTGTTGCATAAAATCGTAAGTACCAGCATTCCGACCCATACAAAAACAATACACTTCATGCCTCCTACTACGGCGCCGGCTATTTTGTTGATCCCACGAATGACCGGCAATCTTGCCAGGAGATCCATGGCATACGCCAGCACATGGATCAGGATTGAGGAAAGTATGTATGATACCAAAAAAGAAAGACAGTTCACTGCTACATTGGCCAGATATCCGGAAATATACCCTGCAAATGTATTAACCGCCAGATATTGATACACCAATGCCGTATTATTTTCTGTTATCCCCTTCTGGAGGAGATCCGGAATATCCATACTGCTGATCAACGCCTTCTGTTCCTCCTCATCCATGGTTTCTTTTCCATCTGCCAGAGAATCCACAAATGATCCGCTGGCAGTCTGGATTTTTTCATAAACAGACGTATTCTCACGTATGAACTGATTCACATAAGGATTGATCAGCCATACCAGAGCAACGGAGATCAGAACAAGCAATGCAGATACTACTTCTTTTACAAAGCCATGCCTGTATCCATCCACCATGGAAAAGGCAAGCAGGACCAGCACAGCCAGTCCAAGCCATGTCCAGTTCATATCTGCCCCCTTAACTGAATTTTATGGTGCTGACGCCTGTATCCAGTACCATAAGATATTTATTCCATCCGATCTTAAAGAAATCCCGGATCGTTCCATCTACATTTCCGGCATATTTCTGTACGCCACGGTTGTTCATCACGCAGATCTGCGAGCTGTTATACATGATGATATTATCTCCGCTCATTTTTATAGTCGTATATGGAATATTGAAATTTTTACGGAATTTCAGCTGTCCGCTCATACTATAGACTTCCATTGTATACAGATCATCTTTATTATTGTTTTTAAATACCAGGCCAATCCTGTCATCACTGAAAAATGTACTTACGATCTCCTGTTTTACATTGACTGTTTTGCTTTCTTTGGGAATCTGGCTTCCCTGGTAAGTAGAAAATCCATCATCTCGCAAAGCAATATACTTACTGTCACTGATACATTCCACCTGCGGGATCACTACATTCTCATAGGTATAACCACTTACGATCCGATCATCCTCATTCTGCCCTACATCCCCATAATTATAAAATGCCACATAGCTGGTAGTCTTGCTTCCATCAACATACTGGAATGTTACCATCATCACTCCGTTATCAGACACTGCTACATCCATGGGATATCCCGGATCATCGATCTTAGTCAGATTTTCCGCGACCAGACTGCCATCCGGATTATAAAAATTGATCCAGGTATTATCATCATTGTCCAGGATCACTGCAACCATTCCATTCGATGCGATCCGCACTTTTACAATAGCATAAGATGTTGTTACAGTTCCGGTCACACCTTTTTTGTCGCAGATATAAAGCAATGTTCCCTCGCTGTCTGCAACAACCGCCCTGCTTCCATTCACATCTGCAATAGGATTCTGCATTGTATAGGTTTCATTCCAGATCGTATTCATGCTGTTGTCCACAACAGATACTCCATCCGGACTGTATCTCAGGATATCTCCATCCATGTCCACATACTGTGTGGACACAACATCTTCCTGTTCGCTTGTATTTAATACTTTATAGCTGTGATAGCTTCTTTTTTCTGCATAGAGAAAAACCAGGCAGACTGCAGCAGCGATCACTGCCGCTGTGATCACCTTTTTTCCCTTTCTTGAAATCCTTCGGCAATGAGAAGTTCTCCTGTAGTAAGCGTCTTCCTGCGCAGCCTGTTCCTGTGCAAGCCTGGCTTTTTGCCTCATCAGCTTTTTACGCTTTTGTTTTTTCTGTATTTTTTTTATGATATTCACAACCGTATCCCTTACCTTAAGTATTTTATTTTGTAATTGGTTTTCCAGTTATTATAGCACACTCCATCAGGGTAGTACAATTACCTGCCCGGGATAAATGATCTCATTGGCAGAAATTCCGTTTAATGCACAGATCTGCTCCATCGCCGCTACAGTACCATAGCGGTTGAGACTGATCTGATACAAGGTGTCTCCCGGGCGGATCACATAAGTTTCTCCAGGATTTCCTGCAGCCACTGAAGTCTCTTCTGTTTTTTTCTCTTCTGTTTTATTATCTTTTTTTTGCGTTGCTTCTGAAACAGACTGTTTTTTTGAACTTCGAGGTTCCGGTGTTATTGAGATTTTTTCTCTTTTCTGCGTGGTTTCCGTCGGGACCGGAGTTCCCCGCACAGCTTCCTGCGTCTGTACCGGTTTTTGTGTCTGCACCGGTTTTTGTGTCTGCACCGGTTTCTGCGTCTGCACCGCCTTTGGCGAAATCGATACACTCTGCACCGGTTCTGTTACTGCAGGTGTCATCTGCACCACCGAAGCAGAAGCAGCGCGATAATCTTCCGGAACCTCTGTTTTTTCCTGCTGATTCCGATAAAAGCCCACTCCAGCCACAAGAACTGCCAATGCCAGACACACCGTAGCCGCATAAGAAAAAACAGAAGTTTTCTCTTCTCCCTGTTCCTCCGGATTTTTACTATCTATGATCTTTCTGAAATTTCTGACAGCCCTGTCCTCCACTTTCTCGGATGCTTCTCCGCCCTCTTTCTGGCTGCGTTCAATCATATACGTCTGCATCTGAGAATTTTTCTCATAATAAATATAATACCCGCTCAGTTTTGCCATCATGCCGCCATCATAACGGAAAAAGGCATCCTCCCGTTCTCCAGGATCCATCAGCATCAGGATCTTTTCCCCTCCGAAATGTCTGAGATGTACTTTCACAAAAAGCTCCGTGATCTCCATTGCTATCTGAGGCTGTGCAAAAAACCATCCCACGATCTCCTGCTCCGGAAAATACTGATCCTTATCCTCCTGCAGTTTCTGCCAGAGTTTTTCCGAAAAGTCAATATGTTCTGCCGCAGCCTCCATGCCGTCTGCTGCAATGGCACCTTTTATAAAAATACAGGTCATATCTGCAGTCCATTGAATTTCACCTGTAAGTACCGCCACACTTCCCTGGCCTTCCGGCTTTTCATCTTCTGCCAGGCTGCAGAGAAATGTGTATACATAATCTTCTATATAAATCCTGTAATCTCCGTTCGCCAGCCCGATCTGCCTTACATTTCTAGGCATGGAAAACGATTCCTGTGCGGTTTCCTGTTCTGTTGTGTCCTCCTTATAAATGACTTCTATCATCTCATATCACTCCTTCTGTCCAAGCATAGCACAGTAAAAATGCGGATTTTAGCAGAATGTAAGAGTCTGTCCACAGAATTTAGCGACAGATTCCGCACCATGCATATTTTTCCTTTTTTCAGGATATGATAGAGTGAAAAAAGAATCGAGGTTTCTCATGGCTTTTTACATTGATGCCGAAAAAAACGGTTCATCCGGCGAGATTGCTTATCTTCTGAAAAAATGCATTCTTCACTGTCCTAAAAAATGGACCGAGATCGTGTTTTTATGCATTGGCAGTGATCGTGTTACCGGAGATTGTTTAGGCCCATATATCGGACACCTTCTTCATCCTCATGAAACCGGACATATTTTTGTCTACGGCACTCTTTCCTGCCCGGTCCATGCCCTGAACCTAGAAAAAACTTCATCGCTTATCACAAGGCTTCATCCACACGCCCTTGTGATCGCCATAGATGCTTCTCTTGGACAAAAAAAACACCTGGGCTATGTGACCATTGGAAATGGTGCACTTTACCCAGGTGCTGGTGTTCAGAAAGATCTTCCACCTGTAGGGGACATCCATATCACCGGCATTGTAAATACTGCCGGAATCATGGAGCAGCTTACCCTGCAGACTACCCGGCTCTCCACCGTGGTAGCACTTGCAGATGTGATCGCCTGCGGGATCCTTAAGATACTTCCTGCAGAAACAGACTTATCCCCTGTTGATCTTGATTATGCGAACTCCTTGATCTGCTTATAGATACCCTCTGCATCGAGACCGTATTTATGAAGAAGCTCTAATGCCGGACCGGACTCACCGAATACATCATGGATTCCGATACGTTTAACCGGTACCGGTGCCTTCTCAGCCAGGCACTCGCATACAGCTCCGCCAAGACCGCCGATGATGGAATGCTCCTCAACAGTTACAACCTTGCCGGTTTCTTTGGCAGCTGCAACAACAAGGTCCTCATCCAGAGGCTTGATGGTATGGATATTGATCACTTTTGCATCGATTCCGTCTGCTGCAAGCTTCTCAGCTGCTTCAAGAGCCGGTGCAACGCAAAGTCCGTTTGCGATGATGGTAAGATCTTTTCCCTCGCGGAGAACGATGCCCTTACCAAGCTCAAATTTATAATCCGGTCTGTCATTGATAACCGGAACAGCAAGACGTCCGAATCTCATGTATACCGGTCCCTGATGCTCGTAAGCAGCAGCAACCATAGCTTTTGCTTCGATATCATCAGAAGGACTTGCAACGACCATGCCCGGAATCACTCTCATCAGGGCAAAATCCTCCAGGCACTGATGTGTGGCGCCGTCTTCACCTACAGAAATACCGCCGTGAGTTGCTCCGATCTTTACATTCAGCTTCGGATATCCGATGGAGTTACGAACCTGCTCATAAGCACGTCCTGCTGCAAACATTGCAAAAGTACTTGCAAAGGGAACCTTACCTGTGGAAGCGATTCCTGCTGCAATACCCATCATGTTGCACTCTGCGATACCGCAGTCAATGTGACGCTCCGGGAATTCTTTTTTAAACATACCTGTCTGTGTAGCTGCAGCAAGGTCAGCGTCAAGAACGATAAGATCCTCGTGTTTTTTTCCTAGTTCTATGAGGGCACTGCCGTAGCTTGCTCTCGTTGCGATTTTCTTTACTTCTGACATAATGCTTCACCTACCTTCTCCAGATCTTCCATTGCCTGTGCATACTGCTCGTCATTCGGAGCTTTTCCGTGCCAGCCTACTGCGTTCTCCATGTAGGAAACGCCTTTACCTTTTACTGTTTTCATGATGATAGCTGTCGGCATACCCTTTGTAGCTCTTGCCTCATCAAAAGCAGCCTTCAGCTGATCCATATCGTTGCCGTCCGCAACATTGATCACATGGAAATTGAAAGCTTCGAATTTCTTGTCGATCGGATACGGGGAGCATACATCTGCAATGTCACCATCGATCTGAAGTCCATTGTTATCTACGATCACAACCAGGTTGTCCAGTTTACGGAAGCCTGCGAACATAGCTGCCTCCCACACCTGGCCCTCCTCGATCTCACCATCACCCAGCAATGTATATACTCGATAGTCATCATTACTGAGTTTGGCAGAAAGAGCCATACCTGCTGCTGCAGAGATTCCCTGACCAAGAGAACCACTGGACATATCAACGCCCGGAATATGCTTCATATCCGGATGTCCCTGAAGATAGGAGCCCAGATGACGAAGTGTTTTCAGATCCTCTTTTGGAAAATATCCTCTCTCTGCAAGTACAGAATAGAGTCCCGGTGCTGTATGTCCTTTAGAAAGGACAAAGCGGTCACGGTCTGCCTTTTTAGGATCCTTCGGATCGATGTTCATCTCTTCAAAATATAAATAGGTGAACACGTCTGCTGCAGAAAGGGATCCGCCCGGATGGCCGGCCTTTGCTGCATGGACTGCTGTTACGATATCCTTGCGGACTTCGTTGGCAACTTTCTGAAGTTCTAACTTATCCATGTTATAAATGTCTCCTTTTTAGTGCCCTGCTGTTCACAGGGAATTTGTATATAAAAGAGGTTTCGATCACTCACCGAATACTGCCTTGTAATCAGCCTGAAATTTAGCGATACCTGCATCTGTCAGCGGATGATGTGTCATCTGCTCAATTACCTTGAACGGTACCGTAGCGATATCTGCGCCTGCAAGTGCACATGCAGTTACATGCATTGGATGACGAACGCTTGCTGCGATGATCTCTGTCGGGATATCTGCAACTGCAAACATCTCAGCGATCTGCTGGATCAGCTCAACGCCATCTGTGGAGATGTCATCCAGTCTTCCAAGGAACGGAGATACATATGTAGCACCTGCTCTTGCTGCAAGAAGTGCCTGGTTAGCAGAAAAGATCAGAGTAACGTTTGTCTTGATCCCCTCAGAGGAAAGAACCTTAACTGCCTTCAGTCCCTCTGTTGTCATAGGAATCTTAACAACCATGTTCGGATGGATCGCTGCGATCTCACGTCCCTCACGGATCATTCCCTCAGCATCTGTTGTGGTAGCTTTAACCTCACCGCTGATCGGTCCGTCAACGATCGTTGTGATCTCTTTGATCACCTCGTTGAAGTCTCTTCCTTCTTTGGCGATCAGAGACGGGTTTGTTGTAACTCCACAGATAACTCCCATGTCATTTGCTTCTCTGATATCCTCTACTTTAGCTGTGTCGATAAAAAATTTCATTGTTTTTTCCTCCTGTTTACGTTCGTTCTTTTTCTTGATGATTCCATTATAACAAACTCATTGCGGGGGTCAAGGCACCTGCTTTTTATTAATAAATCTTTTATTAATAAAATAACATTTTATTAATAGTGCCTGTCAATTTTTTCACCCAAAACAGCTTCTTTCCATTTTCCTCAATTCGAATATCGCCGTAATTATCGTAGCTAACAAGGTTTCTATTCAAATGTGTCATGGAAACTCTCTCTATATATTATTATTAATAATTTTTGCGCCATTATTTATTTTTCTGTTCATCAGACTGGTTTCTGTCCAGTCTTGCATACCCCGTCGTGCGGCGCGTGATCAGCTTCGGGGTATATTCGATATTATACAGGCTGGCAGGTCTTTCATCCAGGTAAAATTTATCATTCATGTCGATCTTACGGATGATGATGTCACAGGCATCCCTTCCCTTCAGCGCAACAAAATGATCAATGGTTGTCAGGGAGATCCTGCGGATGCCGGAATAAAAAATATTGTCGCATCCTATGACAGAAACATCCTTCGGAACGTGTATCCTCATTTCATGCAGCGCATCAATGGCGCCTATGGCCATCATGTCATTCTGTCCTGCGATAGCCGTAAATTTCTTTCCTTCCTGGAGAAGCTCCATGGTCAGCTCGTAGCCCATGGCATACTCGGAATCCATCCGCGGGATCTTTCTGTCATTGGACTCATCTGCCGCCTTGATGAGCACATGATCCTTTTTTCCCTCTTTTTCAAACTCGCGGACAAAGCCCTCCACACGCTTGGAGCGCTGCCACTGCCGTCTGGTAAGTGGCGGCGTGATAAATGCCACATCCGTGTGCCCCAGATCAAGAAGATGTCTGGCCATCAGCCTTCCTACCACTGTGTTGTCCTGATTGATAGCATCTACCGTGGTTGTTTTTTCCTTGTTGCTGATGATGACCAGCGGTGTTTCTTTTGCGATCTTTTCTACCTGATGCTGGAAATCCGGATGAGGATTGCAGGTATAGATGATCCCTGCCGGCCGCATAGTCTGCATCATACGGAGATATTTTTCTTCCAACCCCGCATCGCGCTGGGTGTTGCAGATAAATACCCCATATCCCTGCTCATTGGCCACAGCCTCGATCCCTTGAAGCAGCAGTACATAATAGGGACTGGTGAGTGTGGGGCAGAAAACAACGATCAGCTTTTCTTTTCTGTCAGCTTTGTGTTTCCGACGTCCGGGAAGCTCATAGCCAAGCTCTCTGGCCGCCTGCTCCACCCGCTCCACAGTTTCTCTCGAAAAAGAAACATTATATTTCCGGTTCAGCACCATGGATACCGTTGCCTGGGAAACTCCTGCGCGTGCTGCCACATCCGATGAGGTTGCTTTCTTTTTTGCCACCAGTCTCACCTCCTTTATAATCTGGGGAAATTTCCTGGCTGCTTATCACTTTTTGCAATCCCTCAGGGAATTTTTCACCTGATCCGGTTATAGTTCCACTCTTCCTTCCAGTGCCCGGAGAAGTGTCACCTCATCAATATATTCCAGATCACCGCCCACCGGAACTCCGCTGGCGATACGGCTTACTTTGATCCCGGTCGGTTTGATCAGCTTACTGATGTACATAGCTGTCGTTTCGCCTTCAAGACTGGAATTGGTTGCCACAATAACTTCCTTTACATCCCCCTGAAGGCGCTTCATCAGTTCCTTCAGTTTGATATCATCCGGCCCGATCCCAAGCATCGGGGAAATCGCACCATGAAGTACATGATATACACCATCAAATTTACCTGTTTTCTCATATGCTGCCAGATCCCTGGTATTCTCAACCACCATGATCGTGCTGTGATCCCTTTTGGGATTGGCGCAGATCGGACAAAGCTCCTGATCTGTCAGCGTGTAACAGCACTTACAGTACTGAACATTCTGCCTTGCATCGGTAATGGAGGCGGTCAGCTGCTCCACCTGGTCCTTTGGCATATTCATGATATGAAATGCAAGACGCTGGGCAGATTTGGCTCCGATCCCCGGAAGATGGGAAAGCTGCTCAATAAGTTTATTGATATGGCTGCTGTAATATTCCATCAGAAAGGAAGACCTCCGCCAAGACCGCCAAGGCCGCCTGTGAGTTTGGACATCACTGCTGCTGACTCGGACTCAACCTGACGGAGCGCCTCATTTGTTGCTGCCGCGATCATGTCCTCAAGCATCTCGATATCATCCGGATCTACCGCTTCCTCGGAAAGTGTGACCTTTGTTATTTCACGTTTACCGGAAACTGTAACGGAAACAGCTCCGCCGCCTACTGTTGCTGTAAACTCTTTTTCCTCAAGAGCTTTCTGGTTTTCTTCCATCTGACGCTGCATTTTCTGCGCCTGTTTCATAAGATTATTCATGTTTCCCGGCATACCCATGCCAGGAAATCCACCTCTTTTTGCCATAATACTTTCCTCCTGTTTTTTGTTTACGGATTTATGACTCCTCATCCGGGTCTTCTTCCACTACGATATCCATGTGGATATTCTCCCGAAGTGCATCGTCTACTGTGATCTGCGCGAGATTGGTGTGCTGATGTTTGTTGGCTACCAGCATATGTATCTCCACGCTTTTGCCTGTCCGGGCAGCAATAATGTCCTGAAGCTCTTTCTTCGCCTCCGGATTGTCTACATAATTCATCCCCAGAAAATCCTGGAATTCCACATAAAGGATGGGATCTCCTGTCTCTCCGTTATACTTGGGGACTGCACGCTGCAGGGACTGCTTAAAAAGTCCGGTAGTCTGACCCACGATGGCACGCCAGCCTGCCACGATCTTCTGAAGATCCTCAGGAGCTGCCTTCTGTGGTTTCTGCTGCTGTACCGTTGCTGTACCGGTCACTGCCGCCCCCGGTTCCCCGGCTCCACAGGCCTCGCTCTCCCGAACGATCACCTGCTGCACAGGCCGTTCCTCCATCTGCTTTTCCAGGACACGAAGCCTGTCAAGAACAGAGTCCAGATTTGTCTCCATGGCCGGTCTGCACAGCTTGATCAGTGCGATTTCCACCAATACACGCTTCTGGCTTGCAAAACGGATCTGATTGGACAGATCGGAAAAAATACGAATGTAACGCATCAGCGTCTCCACATCTGTCATCCCGCTCTCTTCCTTCAGAAGCTTCAGATTCTCAGAAGAAACATCAATGGCTTCCTCCGGATTTTCGGAAGTCTTCACAAGCAGAAGATTTCGCATATACCAGGTAAAATCTGATACAAACTGTCCCAGCTCCCGGCCGCCTGTGATCAGGTCCTCCAGCACATGAATGGAACCTGTCACATCGCCGGAAAGAACCTTTCGGAGAAGCCTGCTGAATACCTCTGTATCCACAGCTCCCAGAACATCCAGGACTTTATCATAAGTAAGCACCTGTCCCAGATAAAAGGAAATACACTGATCCAGAAGACTCAGGGCATCTCGCATGGACCCGTCGCCTTTTTTTGCCACATAGCGTACAGCCTTCTCCTCTGCTTCCACCCCTTCTGCTGTCAGAAGCTCGGAAAGTCTGGCAGCAATGGTATCAATGGATATCCGGTGAAAGTCATAGCGCTGACATCTGGACAGTATTGTGATCGGTATCTTGTGGGCCTCTGTAGTCGCCAGGATAAAAATAACATAAGAAGGCGGCTCCTCCAATGTTTTCAGAAGAGCATTAAATGCACCTGTTGAGAGCATATGCACCTCATCGATGATATAAACCTTGTATTTACCCTCTGTTGGACGATAAGCCACTTCCTCACGGATCTCACGGATGTTATCAACACCGTTGTTGGAGGCTGCATCGATTTCGATCACATTCATGGCAGTTCCCGCCTGAATGGCCTTGCACATGGCACATTCATTGCAGGGGCTGCCATTTACAGGATGTTCACAGTTTACTGCCTTCGCCAGGATCTTTGCAACCGTAGTTTTTCCGGTACCACGCGTTCCGCAGAACAGGTATGCGTGTCCGATACGGTTCGCCTTGATCTGGTTGGTCAGTGTTGTCACAATATGATCCTGTCCTTTTACATCGTCAAAATTGTCGGGACGAAATTTACGGTAAAGAGCAGTATAACTCATAAAACTCTCCTTCTCTTCGCCACAGTCGCCGCGGAAAGACTCCCGCGGCGGCCAGATGACTCATAATTCATTAATCGCCAAAACTGATTCCGATCTGTTTGGCTGCTTTTACAAGCTGATCCTTTGGAGATACCATCTTCAGCTTGCCTGCGCATTCAGCAAGAGGAACCCTCTTGATCTTGCCGTTGATGACACCGATCATAACACCGTATTCCTCATCCATGATCGCCTGCGCTGCACCGGCACCGATCCTTGTGGAAAGAACGCGGTCATATGCACATGGCTCTCCGCCTCGCTGCATATGTCCCGGAACTGTGATACGTACCTCACTTCCGGTCACCTGCTGGATCTGGTCTGCGATCTCATAGGATACAGACGGATATTTCTTCGCTCTTTCCGCAAGCTTTTCTTTGTATTTTTTCTTCGGAAGCTCTGCATCTTCTTTTGAGATAGCTCCCTCAGCTACTGCAAGAATGGTAAAACGCTTGCCTGCCTTGTTACGCTTCTGGATGGCTTCTACAACCTTATTGATATCGTATGGGATCTCCGGGATCAGGATCACATCTGCTCCGCCTGCAACACCGGCATTCAGTGTAAGGCTTCCGACCTTATGTCCCATGATCTCAACAATAAATACACGTCCATGAGATGCAGCTGTTGTATGGATGCAGTCAATGGCATTTGTTGCGATCTCCAGAGCGCTCTGGAAGCCAAAGGTCATATCTGTACCCCAGATATCATTATCAATGGTCTTCGGAAGATGGATGATATTCAGGCCTTCCTCGCGGAGAAGATTGGCGGTTTTCTGCGTTCCGTTTCCGCCGAGGATCACAAGACAGTCAAGACAGAGCTTATAGTAAGTCTGTTTCATGGCCTCAACCTTGTCCAGTCCCTTCTCATCCGGAACCCGCATCAGTTTGAATGGCTGTCTGGATGTTCCGAGAATAGTTCCGCCCTGAGTCAGGATTCCGGAAAAGTCCCTGGCTGTAAGCATACGGTATTTCCCGTAGATCAGTCCCTTATATCCGTCATCAAATCCATAAACCTCAAGGTTCTCAACGCTGTTGCTCAGACCCTTTACAACGCCTCTCATGGTTGCGTTCAGTGCCTGACAGTCACCACCGCTTGTCAGCAGACCGATTCTTTTAATCATAGCGTCCTCCATTCTGTGCCCTCTTATGTGCACATTTTATTTGTTGCTGTCTGCATATAAGACAGATATTCCACCTGACGTATTTCTGCAGAACAACTACTGTATCCTCTCTTTTCACAGAGTTTTACACAATATAATATTATAAAGCATTTTCAGGCAGTGTACAATAGCCAAAAAAGCACGAAAACAGCGAGTGTATTGATTGACTTTACCTGTATCTCATCGTAAAATAAAATTATCAGTAACTTTCGTATGTTTACAGAAAATTTTCATCTAGAAAGGAGAGTCCTATGAAAAAATTTCTCAAAAAACTATCCTGCGCTTTATTAGCCGCAGCCATGGTATGCGCCATGACTCCTCTCGCCGCCAGTGCAGCGATCAATTATTCCAAAACCCGGATCGTTTATATGCCCACATCCGGAAAGGACCTGGGATACGATGAGATCTCGATCAGTAATATTCCTGCTAAACAGAACATTCTCAAATCCAATGTTAAAGTAGTCAGCGGAGGATCTGTGATCGCACTGGATTACTTCGGTTCCAGCAGATTCAAAAGTACCACGGAGGCTTTCCGCAAGGGTGCAAAACCGTACACTCACTCCGATCATTTCTACAATATCGGTTTTGCCGTTAAAAAGCCCGGAACCGGAAAGATTTCCTTCAAGGTCGGAAACAAAACCTATACTTCCACCATCAAGGTGCTTCGTTATGTCAACCCGTTGAAATCCGTCTCCATCACAGGTGTAAAAGGCAATCTTGCCGGAAAATTCAAAAGCTCCGGCCATAACGCCTTTCGTTACGCCAACAAGACACAGAAGAATGCTGTCATGAAATGCACCGCTGCAAATGGCTGGAAGATCACAGGCGTTTCTTTCAACAACAACCGGACCCATACACAGTATAGTACCAATTACAACGCCCCTAACAGCGGGGCTTCTTCTTCCACGCTCCATATCGGAAATCTTTCCGCGAAGCAGTCCGCCTATATCAGCTTCACCCTTCGCAACACCAAAAACGGGGCGGTACAGTACTGTACACTTAATATGAACTGATTTATTTCGGTCTGTACCTTGACAAATCCGGTTTCAGAGTCTATAATTAAATTCCGCGCAGCCGGGGAGATAGCGGTGCCCTGTACCTGCAATCCGCTACAGCAGGGGTGATGCCAATCTGAGGCTTGTATCTTGCAGAGCAGCCCTTTATAAGTGGCGTTGACGTCTGGGTCTTACGCAACAGGAATCTGTGAACCGTGTCAGGGCAGGAATGCAGCAGCACTAAGCAGAAGCTCTTGTGTGCCGTGAGGGTGCCTGGGCTGAGTTAACTGTAAAGGTAACGTCTGTGAGACCATTCCGAGGTGCGGCGCGCGTAAAAAAGGTTATAATATATGATCTCTATATAAACAGCATTCCCGCCGGGTCCGTCATTTATGACTGATCCGGCGGGATTTTTTGTGCTATTATTTTATTTACAATATCCGGCAACTACCTGATTAATCAGCTTGCCGTCTGCCTTTCCCTTCAGATCTCCCATAACTGCCTTCATGATCTGGCCTTTATTTCCTGTTGCCAGAACATCTGCAAATTTCTCCTCGATATAAGCCTTGATCTCTGCTTCATCCATCTGCTTCGGAGCATATTTCGCAATGATATCATATCTTGCCTGATACTCCTCTTTCAGATCTGTACGTTCTGCAGGGCAGGTGTCGATCTGCTCTTTTGCTGTTTTCAGCTCTTTCAGGATAACTTTGTCTACAAGCTCTCCTTTGATGTCATCACGGCATCCCTCATCAATGGCAGCTTTTTTTACTGCTGCGATCAGTGCGGAAACTGCTTCCTTTGTTACCTTATCTTTGGCCTTCATTGCTGCTACCATGTCTTTTCTTAAAGCTTCAAGTTCCATTTTTTGTTCCTCCATTTTCTGTCGTTCCTGTATCAACGACTTTCGCTTGGTCTGAATGGATTTTCTGTCTGTAATAGTGAAATCCATTTATGATTTTATTTTGATATTTTCACAGGATTCTGTCAAGAGTAAATCTCCCGGGACTTTTCTTTCTATTCCGCTCTCTCTGACTGTGTCTGCCCGGCAAGGCGCTCTGCTTCCTGCTTCTTCAGGATTTTTGCCTGCTTCTTTTTCTCCCGCAGTTCCCTGAAAAATGTGGAAAGCATTTCGGAGCATTCCTCTTCCAATACCCCTTCTGTGATCTTTACCTGATGATTAAAGCCTTCGATCTGAAGAAGATTCATCACAGATCCGGCACAGCCTGCTTTCGGGTTCATACAGCCGATCACCACCTCATCGATCCTGGACTGTACCAGTGCACCGGAACACATCTGACAAGGCTCCAGCGTTACATACATGGTGCATCCCTCCAGACGCCAGTCTCCCAGCTTTTTACTAGCCTTTCGGATAGCATTAAGCTCTGCATGAGATAAGGTATTTTTATCTGTATTGCGACGATTGTAGCCTCTGGCTATGATCTTTCCCTCATGCACGATCACGCAGCCGATCGGCACTTCCTCCAATGCACGGGCCTTTTTTGCCTGGCGGATCGCCTCTTTCATAAAACGTTCCTGATCTGTCACGTTTTTACTCCTCCTGTAACTTCACATTCCGGAAAAAGCTCCGGGATTCTATCTGTTCATACTAAGACTGCTCTCAGCCTTCTGTCCGTTCGATTATAACTTTTCAAATATTCCATGTCAATCTGCTGCAAAACAGATATTCGCACACAGCCAAAAACGCCACAGAAATTTCCACACTAATTTCTGCAGCGTTTTTTTTATTGTATAACAGAAAAACGCAGACAACGGAAGCTCTCGCGAACTCCATTGTCTGCGTCAATGAATGCATTATATCTGCTTTTTTCCGGAAAGTCAAGCAGCCAGATTATTTGTGAAGTGACTCACCATTGGTAGCGATCACATCTTTATACCAATAGAAGGATTTTTTCTTATAACGGTTCAGTGTACCTGTTCCATCGTCGTTGCGGTCCACGTAGATGTAGCCGTAGCGTTTTTTCAGCTCTGCTGTAGATGCACTGACAAGGTCAATGCAGCCCCAGGAGGTGTAGCCCATAAATTATATGTTTTTTTTCTTCCATGAGCAAGTCCCCATCTCTGCTTACTGCTTTTCGCAACTCCGCAGGAAACTTACTTGATTCAGTCAAAAAGGCTTGCAGCTTTTCTCGGGGGAGAGTATGCTTGTAGTATCATAAATAAGAGAAACAAGGGGATTTTCCTATGAAAATATGTGGATTTAACAAAACAACCCTGCTGGATTATCCGGGAAGGGTAGCCTGTACCATATTCTTAGGCGGCTGCAACTTCCGCTGCCCATTCTGCCAGAATGGAACTCTTGTCGTGGAGCCTGACACCCAGCCTGAATATTCCCAGGAGGAAATCCTGGCTTTTCTAAAAAAAAGAAAGGGGATTCTCGATGGCGTCTGTATTTCCGGCGGTGAACCCACACTTGCACCGGAGCTGCCGGAATTTCTCAGCAGGATCAGGGAGCTGGGCTATGATGTGAAGCTCGATACCAACGGTTCCCGCCCCTCCGTGGTAAAAAATCTCGCAGCAGCTGACCTGATCAACAAGGTTGCCATGGATATCAAGGCCTGTCCTTCCAACTATCCTGTGCTTACCGGTGTACATGCTGATCTGGATGGGATCCGGGAAACTGCCGGATGGCTGCTGGACGGACACCTTGATTATGAATTTCGTACAACAGTTGTGAGGGAACTTCATTCCGAAAAAGATTTTCAGGAGATCAGCCGGTGGTTAAGCGGTGCAAAAGCTTATTATCTCCAGGCTTACCGGGATTCCGACGGAGTTCTGATACCGGGATTCTCTGCCTGCTCCGAGGAAGAAATGAAAAACTACCGGGATATCCTGTCTCAGACGATCCCGGTAGTAGAAATTCGTGGTATGGAGCTGTGATCTGCGGATTTGCAAAACTGTTTGCTTATCTGCATGGATGCCGAAATTTTTCTGATCAGATGTTAATAAAACAGTACCAGTATCCTCCCTTTCCGCCTGGGATATGAATATCCGGACATTCCTTAAAGTAGGGAAAGCCAAACATATTGGCCATAAACCGTTCCTGCTGGCTGTATCCACCGGGTACTCCCAGTATGTACTGTCCCCGGGGATTTCTGCACAGCAGAAGATGGCCGAAATTCTGATATCCGTACATGACAAAACGGTTGCTGCAGAAGCAGCCGTTTTTTCTGCATAAGGCACTGCAGTCCGATGGTCTGATCTTGCGGCAGTCTGTGAAATAGCCGTCGTTAAAGGGATCATCACAGGGTATTCCCGGAAGTGGACGAGATGGCTCCGGTCGCGATGGTTTCGGCGGATGCGGTGACGGCTGGCCTGGCCGTGGTAGTTCCGGCGGATGCGGTGACGGCTGGCCTGGTCGTGGTGGTTCCGGCGGATGCGGTGGCTCCGGCGGATGCGGACTGGGAGCCTGATATGAATTTCCGGTTTCCGATGTCTTTAATACATCCTCCTGAATCTCCTCCACCGTCATGATCCTGTCTGACTCCTTCTGATTTTCCTGCACTTCTGGCAAGGTTCCATCTTTTTGATTTTCTTCTTCCTTTTCTTCCCGCTCTCTGCCTGTTTTCTCCGCCGCCTTCTGATATTCCGTTCCTGTTTTCTCCGTTTCCTTCCGAAATTCCGTTTCTTTTTTCTTCCACTCGCGGAAATTCTCCGGCCGGATCGGCTGATCATCCCATTCCGTTCCCCAGAATCCGCCGGCATCGGAGATCAGAAGCAATCCTCCAAGCTCCTGAAGACTTTTTCCCATGCCTCCAATATCCCCTGTATCCGTCTCCAGTGCGCACTCGATCCGTTCCCGCCCGGTAACACAGTTTCCGATCAAAATACCATCCATCAGCCCTTCCTGCCGCACAAACCCATACACTCTGCACCGACTTCCAGGCTCCAGTCCAACGCAGCGCAGATGAACCTCCACACGGCATTTCCTATCTCTGGCCTCCACCCTCACATAACCGCTGCTGCTATCTTTTTTTCCTTTCCGATACTCGTACACATACGCAACAAAACGCTGATATCCAGCCAACGCACGTCCCTCCGGTATTTCGGTTTCGTTAATATATATGAAGATCGAGAGAAATCATTCCATCAACTGAAAAAAGCTCCAGGATGTACAAACATAAAAAAGAACCCCTCAACCAAGGGATTCTCAAGCTGTTAGTCGAAGCGACAGGATTTGAACCTGCGACCTCTGCGTCCCGAACGCAGCGCTCTACCAAACTGAGCCACGCTTCGTTATTCTGTTTCAGTTGTTTGTGTGTTGCTCAACTGCAAGAGCTATTATATTAGAGTTTCTGTACTTTGTCAATAGAAAAAATTAAAATTTTTCAAAAAAATCGAATTTTTTCTTTTTTCCTGCTTCGGGCATGCATTTTCGCAGACCCGAAGCAGTTTTGGGAAAGGTTCTTTATAACATATCAAATATATTCAGGTGAAATATATGCTTATTTCACTGTAACTGTTACTTTTTTTGTGATTCCGTTGCTGCTTACATAGATAACAGCTTTTCCTTTTTTCACACCTTTAACAACACCTTTGCTGCTTACAGTAGCAACTTTTGTATTGCTGCTTTTGTAGGTGATCTTTGCCTTTGAAGTAGCAGCTGCCTTGATGGCTGTTGTTTTCTTTGCTTTTACACTTACAGCTGTTTTGGATGTGATCTTCAGGCTGCCTTTTTTTACTGTGATCCTGCAGGTTGCTTTGTAGCTTCCGCATTTTACTGTAATTGTAGCTGTTCCTGCTTTTTTTGCTGTTACTTTTCCGCCTGCGCTTACCACTGCAACGGATTTATTACTGCTTGTATAAGTAACTTTTCCGCTAACGCCTGTTTTTTCCACTTTGATCTGGCTTGTTCCACCCACAAATACAGTTTTCGCTGAAGCCGAAGCTTTTACAGTCGGCTTCTTGACTGTGATCTTGCAGGTTGCTTTATAATTTCCGCATTTCGCTGTGATCACAGCTGTACCTGCCGCCTTTGCAGTTACCTTTCCATTTGCGGCTACAGCTACAACAGATGGTTTACTGCTTGTATAGGTTACTTTTCCGGTAACACCTGCGGTCGTTGCTTTCAGCGTCACTGTAGCTGGAGATCCTTTTACATAAAGCGTCTTCGCTGATGCATTCAGTTTTACAGATGGCGTTTTTACAGTAAGCTTGTACTGTGCAGTTTTTCCTGCTGCAGATGTTGCTGTGATCACGGCTGTTCCTGCTGCTTTCGCAGTTACTTTTCCGTTCTCGTCCACAGATGCAACCGTTTCATTATCGGAAGCGTATGTTACATCCTTGCAATTCTCGCCTGCTGCTTCAAGCTGTCTGGAGCTTCCGATATAAAGAACTCCTGAATTTTCTTTAAAAGCAATCGTTCCATACACCAGCTGAACAGAAACATCTGCATGACCATCACTGGAAACTCTTACTGTATAGGTTTCATTTTCCGGTCTCGCTACAGTGGAATCCAGAGCAACCACTCCATCTGTAGTTACTGCATCCTGTACAAGATATGTTGTCTCTGAAGCATGTCCGACACCTGTTGTATAGAAAACAGATACCTTCGGATTTTTGTATTTATCAAGATTTGCAAGCTTAACATGGGTGCTGTCCGTAAATTCCGGAGAAACAGCCATCTCTTCTGTTGCCTGCGGTTTAACATAAATACCATCTGCAAATTCATATACATACGCGCCGTCTGCCATAATGTACGTGATCTTGTTTACGGTTTTTCCCTCAAGACCTGTATCTTTTGCAAAGGCAACCTTATACACCTTCAGCCACATCTCGTTCATATGACGCATGCCATATTTTCCGCCGTCTGTTGTTTCCAGGATCATTCCCTGAATCCCGGAGTTAACTGCAAAATCGGAATCACTCTTTGTATTGCGGAGATATTTTGTGCTGGTTTCTTTTACATCAATCTCATAATCTCCCCAGCGAGAAGATGTTTTGAGTGTTGCCTCCGCATCTGTCACAGTTGCTTTTACATTAAATTTTGTAGCACTGTATGTTCCATCTGTATTCAGTGTTTTATACTGCCCAGGCTCTACCGTCGGAGTACGTCCCAGGGTGATCCCTGCTGCTTCTGTATATACTCCGCTTTCCGGAAGTTCTCCCGCTTCTGAAAGGATCTGCGCCTCTACATACGTTTTTGCATCTGTAGCTACATTAACCTTTTTTACTCCTGCGATCTCATAGCCATTTTCTGTCAGATTCTGAACATCTGCATTTCCGAAAACAGTACTTTTTCTGGTTGTGGCAGATGTAACGGAATCATACTTGCGGCTCGTTGCATCTCCCGCATAAAATTCCTCGTATGACAGAGATGCCGTACCGTAAAGTGTTCCTGTCAGTGCCTGATGTCCATTTGCCACCTTATAATAAATATCTGTTCCCGGAATCTGTGTATATCCATCCACCGCTCCCTTTACCCAGTAATAGGAAACATTGGAAACCGTGATCGGCTGGCCTGTCAGTGTGATATTTTTTGTCATATCCACATAATTGTCGCTTGAGATCATAACCGTGTAGATCTCATCCCCGGCCCTGGCTACACTGCTTTCAAAGGTTACCACCCCATTCTCTGCCACTGCATGATCTACAACATACGTTGTCTTTTTACCATGGCCACTTCCTGTTGTGTAGTATACGGAAACCTTAGGGTTTTCATATTTGTCAAGATCATCAACTTTAACCTGGGTTGTATTTTCTTTTACAAAAGCTGCCTGTACCTTCATTCCTGCTTCAGGCTGTTTTTTCACAAGAGGAGCTTTGTCTCCGAACTCATATATATAGGAACCGTCCGGAGTAATATAAGTCACCTTTGAAATTTTTTCCCCGATAAGCCCGGATCCTGCTGAAAACGCAAGTTCGTAGGGCTGTACCCAGATTTCATAGGTATGACGAAGTCCTACCTTCTTACCACTGGCAGTTTCAAGGATCACTCCCAGTGTATTTCCGCCTACAGCAAAATCATCCTGTCTGGAATTGCGGAGATATTTTGTGCCGGCTTCTTTTACCACCAGCATATAATCGCCCCAGATCGACGGTGCCTGGATCTGGGCGGATGCATCTGTGACCGTTGCTTTTACATCGAATTTTGTTGCACTGTATGTTCCGTCTGTATTCAGTGTTTTATACTGTCCTGTTTCCTGTGACGGCGCTTCATTCAATGTAATATCTGCTGCCTCTGTATAGACACCCTCTCTCGGAAGCTTGGAAGCAGCTTTCAGCGCCTGTGCATCTACATAGGTTTCCGCGTCCACTGCAACACTTACATTCTTCACACCTTGGATCTGATATCCGGAAGAGGTCACCTCTGTGCTGTCCTCATTAGCAAAAATCTGATTTTTACTCGTTGTTGCCGAAGTGATAGCGTCATAGCTCTCCTGAGTGGTATCCCCGGCATAAAATTCCGAATAACTTAAGGTTGTCGTTCCGTACAGCTTTCCGTTCAGAGCTGTCTGCCCGTCTGCCACTTTTACATAAACGCCTGTTGTTCCTATCTGTGTATATCCCTCTGCCGGCTGCATGGACCAGAGATATTTCACTCCTGCAACAGTGATCTCAGAAGCATCCTGAAGAACCTCGCCTGCTTCTGCCATAAATGCTTCTCCATCACCGAATGCCTCTTCTGTATCCTCCTGGATCTGCGGTTCCTCTTCCTGTTGAATCTCTTCTGCTGAAATTTCTGCTACTTCTTCCTGAATAGCTTCTGCATCACTTTCTTCCGGCTCTTCCGACTGAATATCAGCTTCACCAACTTCCGGCTGGCCCTGGGAAACAGACTCCTGATCCTCGTTCTCTCCTTCTTCCTGTGCTGTCTCTCCTTGTGTTTCTTCTGACACGTCACTAAAAACTTCCGCCTCAGACGCCATTGCCGTTACCGGCACTCCTGACGCGATCACCGCTGAACTCAGAACGAGTGCAGCTGACTTCTTAAAAAGCTTCCACTTATGCATACCTGTCCTCCTCTTTGTCTTTTATATTACACGACTTTATACCAGATCATGACCTTACAGCTGCTCTGGTTAATTGAAATTTCTTCTGCAGGATATTCAACATATGTCAGTTTCTGCAGAAGTGCTCTGTCAAGCACGCTTTAGTTTGTCTAAGCTAACATATCGTCATTTTATCAATGCTTAAATTATTTGTCTATACATATCTGGCAAAAAAGCCTCGCGGTTATTGTTGTTTTTTTCTCAACTAAAAATTGTTTTCAAAATATTTATATTATTATCTAATATTTCAAACAAAAAAAGTATATATTCCAAGACATCATTTCAGGAAATGCAACAGACATTGCCATTTCCTCCGGCATTCTCAGATTATATACTTTTTTATATTTCTATATTTTTGCTTTCTTTTATGCCCAGCGGCTCTTCTGTTCTTCACAGATACTGTTCCACTGGCAGTTTCCACAGATTTCCTTACGTTTATCTGCCGCAAGGATTTTTTCCTGGACTTTTTTTGTAAATTCGCTGAAGTGCAATGTCTGTCCGGCCTTCAGTCCACATTTTTCCAGCACGGCATTGTCATACTCTGCCACTTTATCTCCGGTTTCACAATGTCCGCCCAGATTATTCGGACAGGCAGAGCAGATCTCATCCGTATCCACATGAAGCCTTATTTTCTTTCCCTCCAGAAAAATCTTCAGCATCTCGGCCATATGTGCAGTAAAACCGTTACTGTAGCCTTCCCCCTTAAAATACGCCAGGCACATACCATGATGAGGGCGCAGAGGAATGACTATTTCCTCTGTGCCCTCATCAGAAGCATATGCCGCAGCACTGCTTTTATCTTGCATATTTACGTACCTTTCCTGATAAAACATAAGCCAGTGCGATCTTGATAAGATCCGGAATGATAAACGGGAACACACACCAGCCAAGAACTGCCATAAGACCTACCGGACCTGTGCTTCTTGTGTAAGCAAACATAAACCATGCGGTTCCAAAGGCATAGCATACGATCAGTCCAACGACCATGGAAATGATCTGAACAACCGGCTTTCTGCCAAAAACGTGCTCAATTGCCCACATAACAAGTGCGGAAAAGATAAATCCAATGATATATCCACCTGCATTTCCGAGAAGAGCTCCAATGCCTCCGGAAAATCCTGCAAAAACCGGAACTCCTACTGCTCCAAGAAGAACATAAACCAGAACTGCCAGAGTTCCTCTTTTTCCTCCAAGCACACCAACTGCCATAAATACTCCGAATGTCTGCAGAGTAAACGGTACCTGTGCCGGAATGGAAATCCATGAGCAAACTGCCATCACTACTGCAAAAACTGCAATGTAAACAAGATCATACGTCTTGCTTCTGCCTGCTGCCACTGTTGTCATAATAATCTGTATCCTCTCTTTCCTTTTCTGCTTTTCCTGTCGGAAGATCATTCCTGTCCTTTATAAATGATATCCGCTCTTTCGCTGTTAACAATTTAACACAGCAGGATTTTAATGTCAACTTAATTTTATTTTTTAAGTTTACATTTTGCAATGCCGTTTACAACTATGTAAACCTGCCATTTACAAATGATATTGTCAATTTTCACTTTCAAATTCCCCTCTCTGATGCTATACTGAAACCAATGAGTTTTCAGCAAAAAGGGGGATTTTTCCACATGGATATACACGATATTCATAACATCAGCACCAACTGCACACGGACTGAATTTGTAGGGACCGCAGTCCTTGACACAATCGGACTCGTGATCTCCGGAGTTGATGATTCTCTGCTTAAAAAGATGAACGTAGGTACCCAATACCACTGTCTGGGGCTTTTCAGTTCCCGAACAGGCGCTGCCGGTCAGATCACAGCTATTGACGATGCAGTAAAAGCCACAAATACAGAAGTCCTTTCCATTGAACTTCCAAGAGACACCAAGGGCTGGGGCGGTCATGGAAACTATATCGTCCTTGGCGGAAATGATGTATCCGACGTGCGTCACGCCATTTCTCTGGCTCTGGAACTGACTAACAAATATGCAGGTGAGGTCTACATCAGCGAATCCGGCCACTTGGAGTTTGCTTTTTCCGCAAGTGCAGGTCCTGCTATCCATAAAGCCTTCGGCACACCTCTGGGTGAAGCATTTGGTTTCATGGCAGGTTCTCCGGCTGCTATCGGTCTTGTGATGGCAGATAATGCCGTGAAATCCGCAGCAGTATCCATTACACAATATATGACTCCGAATATCGGTACCAGTCATTCCAATGAAGTGATCATCGCCATCTCCGGTGATGCCAGTGCTGTAAAAGCTGCTGTACTGGAAGGCCGTCAGACAGGCCTTGAGCTTCTCATCGGTATGGGAACCTATCCGGAGATCCCGGGTACGCCGTATCTGTAAAATCTCCGGATTGCAGGAAATTTGTGAATTTCCACACACTACACTTCACGAAACACATATCTGCGTCATGCATACAAAAGCAGCGCTGCAGGGATCAGCATACGATCCTGCAGCGCTGTGTTTCTCTTAAATATTCTCCTATGGATTTTTCCGGATCAGCCCACCTGATATACATCTGCAGACTGAAGTCCGAAGCTTAATGCCTCAGAATGACTTCCACAATAGATATCCACATGTCCGTAAGGAGTTCCCAGATCCTCTACCGTATAAACAGTACCGTTGATCAGAAGCTTGGTCCCAAACGGAACACCTGCCATAGCAACGGTACGTCCTGCTGTCGGAACTGTTCCGCTGGCGGTAAGATTGCCGGCTGTACCGCAGCACTGTGCACAGTTGCAGTATGCGGTCAGTGTAAAGTTTCCAAGATATGTTCCCTGACTGGAAGAACCGGAATCGGACGTATCCGCAGAGGCATCTTCCGTCTCCTCGGAAGCTGTCTCATCATTGGAAACCTCCTCAGAAACCTCCTCCTGGGAGCTGTCCTCGGAAACATCTTCGGAACTTCCGGACTGTACATCATCCGCTTCCTCTTCCTCCTCTACAACAATGTCTGTACTTGTAGAACTGCTGGAAGACTCGGTTGTATCCTCCTCCGGATCATAGCCGTAATCATCGTCAGAATCAGCCTCTTCACTGTCCTCGTTATCCTGATCGGCTTCTTCCTGGGCTGCCGCTTCTGCTGCCTGTCTCTCAGCCTCTGCTGCCGCTTCAGCCTTAGCTTTCTCTTCTGCAGCCTTCTCCGCCTCTGCCTGCTGTACCAGAGCGGTAATACTGCTGTCTGCATTACTGATATCTGCCATCAGCTGCTGAGCCTCTTCCTGGCTGGCGCTGATCTGGTTTACATAAGAGTTAATATCATCGCTTGTGCTGGAAGCCATGGACTGCACTTCCTGCTGTTTGGCTGCACGCTCCGTCATCAGATCATCGATCTCTGCGGACTCCGTCTCAACCTTTTTCTCATTCTCCTGGATATTCTTCTGAAGACTCACATATTTATCCAGCATGTCTCTGTCGTATGTAGAAATCTGGATCGCATTCTCCGCGCGATTGAGGAATTCTGCAAGGCTTTCGGAAGAAAGCAGTGTCTCCAGTGCGGAAGTTCCGGCATTTTCATACATATATGCGATTCGAAGCTTCATGGACTCATACTGATCTGCAGAAGCTTTCTTTGCTTTTTTCAATTCTTTTTTTACTTTATTTAATTCATCTTCCTTCTCAGCAGCCTGGATACTAAGCTCAGAAATGCTGTTGGTAAGATCCTCATACTGTGCGTTTAAATCAGCCAGATAGCTCTCCAGCTCCTGCTTCTTGCTCTCCAGTGTGCCGATGCTGCTCTGTACCTGCGCAAGACCCTCCTCAGCGGCCTGTTTCTCCGCCTGTGCCTCTGCAATCGCGGCGTCTGTACCTGATGCATATACGGTGCTTCCCATGGAAAGGGTCAGCATACCTGTAAGCAGTAATGTGAAAACTTTTCTATTCTTCATATAAACACCTTTCGTCCTTTCATGGGTTCTAGTATAACACATTTTTCATAGAAAGCAATAATTTTATTTTATTTTTGTAACAAATACGTAATAATTTAATTTTTTATGAACTGAAAAGCGTTTTTTTTGTTTTCCGGAGCACAAAAAAACTGCCCTCTCACAGATTTATCTGTAAAACGGCAGTTTTTATTCTATGCTGTTTCAATCCAAAGATCATCAGCTACGAGAATACTTCCCTGATGTAATCCCCCCCCTGAAACTGCTTCTCTTACTCCGCAGCCTCCATAAGAACCTCATTCTCAGCTTCCTCAGCCATTACTTCCTGATACTTGTCCAGGATGATCGTCTGGATCTGCTCTCTTGTTGCTGAATTGATCGGATGTGCGATGTCACGATATTCACCGTCGCTTGCCTTACGGCTTGGCATTGCGATGAACAGCCCCTTCTCGCCTTCGATCACCTTGATGTCATGTACCACAAACTCATCATCTATTGTGACAGACACAACGGCCTTCATTTTCCCTTCTTTTGCTACCTTCCTCACACGTACATCTGTAATATTCATTGCTACTTGCCCCTTTCATTTCGCTAACCGTATCTGCGGAAAACTGATCTTCCGCATTTATAATACGTAGCGTTCGTTTTTCTCTACGACGATCTTCACTTCTCCTTCTTCGCCGCAGTAATATGAATTCGCCCGGATGGTATCCCGGCTCTCAACAATGCAATTCTCAATATGCGTATTATCTCCAAGATATACGTCATTAAGGATCACAGAGTTTTTGATCACACAGTTATTTCCTACAAATACATCACGGAACAGAACAGAATTCTCCACGGTTCCGTTGATGATACATCCGCTGGACACCAGACTGTTCTTCACAGTTGCACCCGGATTGTACTTAGCAGGAGGTACATCCGCGATCTTGGTTTTGATCGCCGGCTCCTGTTTGAAGAAATAGTTCCGGATCTCCGGTTTCAGGAAATCCATATTTGTCTGATAATAAGCCTCTGCAGTAGAGATATTATTCCAGTAGTTATCGATCTTATATCCGTAAATCCTCTTCAGATTTTTGTAACGGATAAGAATATCATTTACAAAATCATGCCTTCCTTCCTGGGCAGCACGCTCGATCAGTTCGATCAGCTGCCTTCTTCGGATGACATAGATACCAGTAGAT
Source organism: Blautia sp. MSK.18.38 (assembly GCF_024460535.1). Classification (NCBI taxonomy): domain Bacteria; kingdom Bacillati; phylum Bacillota; class Clostridia; order Lachnospirales; family Lachnospiraceae; genus Blautia; species Blautia sp. MSK.18.38. The sequence goes on from NZ_JANFYP010000001.1 coordinate 26,140, forward strand.
ACCGTATTATAGGAGGAAACGATCGGTTTCTCCTCAAATTCCTCGATCCGACAGTCCTCATTCATGCGAAGAACACCAAATCTCTCAACCTGGCTCTGATCCTTGCATGTAGTACATACAACGGTAACATCTGCTCGCTTTGCGATATGATACTCCAGGACTTTATTGTAATCCAGCTTGTAGATTCCATCGCCGGAAGCGATCACCGCATAGGGTTCATGACTGTTCTTTAAAAAGCTCAGGTTTTGATAGATCGCATCTGCAGTACCCTGATACCATAAGCTGTTATCTCTGGTAATGGTTGGAGTAAAGACATAAAGTCCTCCCTGTTTTCTTCCGAAATCCCACCATTTGGATGAACTTAAATGCTCATTAAGGGAACGGGCATTATACTGTGTCAGCACAGCAACCTTCTGGATATGTGAATTTGCCATGTTGCTGAGGGCAAAGTCGATCGCGCGGTAACTTCCTGCAATAGGCATTGCCGCGATTGCTCTTTTGTTTGATAATTCTCTCATGCGGTTATTATTACCGCCTGCCAAAATAATACCTATCGCTCTCATTCTTTCCCACCGTCCTTTGCTGCAATTACCTGGCCGGCTGCCAGTTCTCCGTCAGGGTAGTCTTCTTTTGTTGTAACACCGGCGATAGCGGTATTCTTACCGATTTTGACACTGTCCGGAATCACGCTGTTTTCGCCGATAGCCACAAGTCCAAAGGAATATACAGCCGGTTTCAGAACATTCGGTACCTCCTCGCCGCATCCGATCACAACATTATTTCCGATGACAACATCTTCTGCCACGATGGCTTTATCCATAACAACGTTCTCACCAACTGCTGTATTCTTCATGATAATAGAATCACGGATCACACTGCCCTTGCCGATGATAACATTCGGACCGATCACTGAATTATGTACTTCACCATAGATTTCTGTTCCCTCACCGATGATACACTTGTCCACAACTGCATCTGCGGAAATATACTGTGGCGGGATCACATCTCCCTTGGTGTAGATCCTCCAGAATTCCTCATAAAGATTAAACTCCGGAATGATATCGATCAGCTCCATATTTGCTTCCCAGTAAGAACCAAGAGTTCCTACATCTTTCCAGTAGCCGTTGTACTCATAAGCAAAAAGGCGCTGCCCCTTCTCTTTACAGTACGGAAGGATATGTTTACCGAAGTCACAGCCATTCTGATCCTTCAGGGCGATCAGTGCTTCCTTCAGGACCGGCCATGAGAAAATATAGATACCCATGGATGCAAGATTGCTGCTTGGATGCTCCGGCTTCTCCTCAAACTCAGTAATACGGCTGCTCTCATCAGTAACCATAATACCAAAACGGCTGGCTTCCTCAATGGGAACCGGCATACACGCGATCGTAATATCTGCCTTGTTCGCCTTGTGGAAATCCAGCATCACTTCGTAATCCATCTTATAGATATGGTCACCGGAAAGGATCAGTACATAATCCGGGTTATACTGCTCCATATAAGCCAGATTCTGATAGATCGCATTGGCAGTTCCTGTGTACCATTCACTGCTTGTGCTCTTCTCATACGGAGGAAGGACTGTGACACCGCCTTCATTGCGGTCAAGATCCCACGGAATACCGATACCGATATGTGTATTCAGGCGGAGCGGCTGGTACTGTGTCAGCACACCCACCGTGTCAATTCCCGAGTTAATACAATTGCTCAGTGGAAAATCGATGATACGATATTTACCACCAAAAGCGACTGCCGGCTTTGCAACCTTTTCTGTCAAAACTCCTAACCTGCTGCCTTGCCCACCGGCCAAGAGCATGGCAATCATCTCTTTCTTAATCATGCGATCACCTCTTGTATGTTATGATTACTCCATTATAGCATACTTCACTGTATTAGTGAACATTTTTTACAATTATTTTAGCTGTATTTTACTTTTTTTATCGCTATTGTATATTATAAATTGGTAAGACTCATCATTTTTTTCATTTCTCTGGTAATTTTCAACATTTTTCGATGTTATTTTCTGGTTACTTTTATATTCCGGAAAAAACCGCTTTTTTAGCCAAAAGAACCACTTTTCAATTGTTTCTGTTGGCGTTATAATAAAACAGACAAAAGAGCTACGAAAATAACATATATATAAGGAGATTATTATGTATCAGATAGACTTTCATAAACCGCTCCATATTCATTTCATCGGGATCGGAGGCATCAGCATGAGCGGCCTTGCCGAGATCCTTCTGGAAGAAAATTTCCGGATTTCCGGTTCCGATGCCAAATCCAGCCCGCTGACCCACACACTGGAAGAACGTGGCGCTGTGATCTATTACGGACAGCGCGCTTCCAACATCAAGGATGATGTAGATGTGGTTGTCTATACAGCAGCGATCCACCCGGACAACCCGGAATTTGCCTGTGCGAAAGAAAAAGGGCTTCCAATGCTCACCCGTGCAGAGCTTCTGGGACAGATCATGCGGAACTACGATACACCGATCGCAATTTCCGGAACCCACGGAAAAACCACTACTACTTCCATGGTTTCCCATATCCTTCTTGAGGGTGACTGTGATCCTACCATCAGTGTTGGCGGAATCCTTCCTGCTATCCACGGAAACATCCGCGTTGGAAATTCTGAGACCTTTATCACAGAGGCATGCGAATACACCAACAGCTTTTTAAGCTTCTTCCCTAAGATCAGTGTGATCCTGAACATGGATGCCGATCATCTGGATTTCTTCAAGGACATCGATGACATCCGCCATTCCTTCCGGAAATTTGCAGAGCTTCTCCCTGCTGACGGTACTCTGATCATCAACGCCGACACACCGGAGTATGAGACGATCACCCGGGAGCTTCCATGCAATGTTCTTACCTATGGTCTGGAGCACGATGCCGATTACACCGCAGCAGACATTACCTGGGATAAATACGGACATCCTTCCTTCTCCGTTCTCTTCCGGGGCAAAAAGATCGGCAGCTATTATCTGCGTGTACCGGGTATCCACAACGTATCCAATGCACTGGCCGCCATTGCCGTAGGACGCCTTCTGGACCTTCCGGATGATGTGATCGTCAAAGGTCTCGGAAGCTTTACCGGTACAGACCGGCGTTTCCAGTATAAAGGTGAGATCGGCGGTATCACCATCATTGATGATTACGCTCATCATCCAACCGAGATCGAGGCAACCCTTCATGCTGCAAAGAATTATCCGCATCAGAAGGTATGGTGTGTATTCCAGCCTCATACCTACACACGTACCAAAGCTCTTCTTCCGGAATTTGCAAAAGCGCTGACTCTGGCCGATCATGTTGTACTGGCTGATATTTATGCCGCACGTGAAACAGACAATCTTGGTATTTCTTCCCAGGATCTCCAGAAACAGATCCAGGAACTTGGAACCCCCTGCGAATATTTCCCGACTTTTGATGAGATCGAGAGCTTCCTCTTAAAAAGTTGTGCACATGGTGATTTGTTGATAACTATGGGCGCCGGAGACGTTGTAAATATTGGAGAACACCTTCTCGGAAAATAATTATCCACATTATCCACATGCTTATGCACATTTCAGACGTGCCTGGCATGTGGATTTTTTTGTGTATAACCTACTTGACATAATTCAACAGCCAAATTCAACAAATACCGCATTTTTCTTACAAAATTAAGGTTTTTGTTAGTTGCTAATAATGTTATCCTCGAAGTTTTCCACACTATCCACATTTTCCACATGGAAATTGGTGCACAACTTCTGTGAAAATAGACTATTCTCAAGTAAAAGCGGTTGTGCTATAATCCTTTTTAGCATGGCGGACTTTGGGATATCACCTGAAATATCTGCTGTATTTTAGAAAGGGAGCTGCTGATCATGAGCCTGATTTCACTTCAGAATTCCTCTGAACTGGAGGTAACGATTCTTTCCAATCGCTTTATTGACAATTTCATGCCTCGTGCCAACGGGGAGTTCGTAAAGGTATATATCTACCTTCTCCGGATGGTATCTGCCGCTCCTTCTTCTTTCAGCCTGGAGCATATGGCAGACAGCCTTTTCTGCACGGAAAGAGATATTTCCCGTGCGCTGAAATACTGGGAAGGTGAGAAACTAATCGCATTAACCTATACTGCAGATCAGAAGCTTTCCGGGATCACTTTGCTGGAACCCTTTGCGGATACCGGTCATAGAGAGAGCAGCGCTTCTGTGGATACTTTCACCGGTTCCGGCAATTCTGCTTCCGTTTCCGGGAACACGGATCCGGGAGTCCCAAGCTCCGCTGATTACATTCTCAGTCTCACTCCTGACCGGATCAGAGAACTTAAGCAAAACGAAGAGATCAGTCAGCTTCTCTATATCACAGAGCAGTATCTGACCAAAACACTGACGCCTACAGAAATGCAGAAGATCCTTTTTTTCTATGATGAACTCCATATGTCTGCGGATCTCATCGAATATCTGGTGGAATACTGTGTTTCCAGAGGCCGCAAGAGTATGCGTTATATTGAAACTGTTGCACTCGCCTGGGCAAAAGACGGCATCACCACCGTCGAGATGGCCCGGGATGCCAGCTCCCGTTTTTCCAAGGATTATTACACGATCCTGAAGGCTATGGGGATCAGCGGCCGCAATCCTGTTGATAACGAGATCACTTACATTGATACCTGGCGCAAGACCTACGGTTTTGATCTGGAGCTGATCCAGGAAGCCTGCAGCCGTACTGTCCTTTCCACCGGACAGCCCAGTTTCCAATATGCAGATAAGATCCTCTCCGGCTGGAAAAAGAAAAACGTACATACGCTGGAGGATATCCGGCTTCTGGATGCCGCACACAAAAAACGCCAGCTTGAGAAATCCGTTTCCAGGAAGAAGCAGCCCCAGACTCAGCCTCAGAATAGCAACCGCTTCAATAATTTCCACCAGCGTGATTATGATTTTGCGGAATATGAGAAACGTCTTTTAAATAATCAGTAACAGAACCTGGAAGGAGCGCTTTATGCCTTTACAGAATTTTCAATATGATACTATAATGAGAGAATACAGCCGCCGGCAGGCACAGAACCACCGTATTCTGGAGGAGCACACAGCCGAAGCCTACGGAAAGATCCCCCGTCTGAAAGAGATCGATGACGAGGTGGCAACTTTAAGTGCTGACAAAGTCCGTCGCCTTTTAAACGGCGAAGAAAAGGGAACTTCGGATCTGAAGGCAGCCATCCAGGAGCTTTCCGATGAACGGATCACCCTTCTTGTTGCAAACGGCTTTCCCGGAGACTATCTTGAGATGCCTTACACCTGCCCTGACTGTCAGGATACCGGCTATATCGGTAGCCGAAAATGCACCTGTTTTAAAAAAGCTGAGATCGAACTGCTTTATGCACAGTCCGATCTGAATGAAATTCTCGAAAAAGAGAATTTTGACAGCTTTTCATTTGACTATTATTCTGCTACAATAAAAAACGAAGCCACGGGACTGTCTGCCCTGGAAACAGCCAGACGGGCCTATGACACTGCACAGCGCTTTGTGCAGAACTTCGACCATAAATTTGAAAACCTGTTTTTATATGGTGATACCGGTGTGGGAAAAACCTTTCTTTCACACTGCATCGCCCGAGAGCTTCTCAGATCCACCCACTGTGTCCTGTACTTTTCCGCCTACGATCTTTTTGATATGATGGCTACGAATTCTTTTTCCCGAAAAGATACCGGCACAGACGAGGAACTGATCTATGACTGTGATCTTCTGATCATTGATGACCTGGGAACGGAGCTTACCAACAGTTTCGTATCTTCACAGCTTTTTCTCTGTCTCAATGAGCGGATCATGCGCAGGAAATCCACGATCATTTCCACGAATCTGACGCTCAAAAATTTCTCGGATACCTATTCCGAGAGAACATTTTCCCGAATTGCCAGCAACTATCAGATGATATCGTTGATCGGGAAAGACATCCGTATACAGAAAATATTTTTAGGAGGAAATTAAAATGGCACAGGTAAATACAAAAGATTTTTCCACACTCCCGGTAGGAAGACTTGGACTGATTCCCCTTCAGAGCTGCAGCTCATTAGGCGCGAAGGTGAATGACTGGCTGGTCAAATGGCGTGCCGAAAGACAGTATCCTGGAATGGACTCCTTTGCATTCGAGGGATACAAGCGCGATTCTTACATTATTGACGCCAAAACTCCACGTTTCGGCTCCGGTGAGGGTAAATGCACCATCAACGAATCTGTCCGCGGTGATGATATCTACGTAATGGTAGATGTGACAAATTACAGCTTATCCTATCCGATCGGACCTTACACGAATCTTATGTCCCCGGATGATCATTTCCAGGATATGAAGCGTGTTATCGCCGCTGTAGGCGGAAAAGCCCGCAGAGTCAACGTGATCATGCCATATCTCTATGAGAGTCGCCAGGACAAACGTGTCGGAAGAGAGTCTCTTGACTGTGCCAATGCACTTCATGAGCTGATCGATATGGGTGTTGAGAATATCATCACCTTTGATGCACATGATTCCCGTGTACAGAATGCGACTCCTCTTCATGGTTTTGAGACTGTACAGCCATCCTACCAGTTCATCAAGGCTCTTCTTAATAATGAAAAGGGACTTCATATCGACAAGGATCATTTCATGACGATCAGCCCGGACGAAGGAAGCATGAACCGTGCGATCTATCTCGCCAATGTCCTCGGTGTTGATATGGGTATGTACTATAAACGTCTGGATTACTCAAGATATGTAAACGGCCGTCATCCGATCGCAGCATATGAATTCCTCGGACCAAAGATCGAGGGCAAGGATATGATCCTGATCGATGATATGATCTCCTCCGGTGATACGATCATTAAGATCGCGTCTCTCCTGAAAGAGAAAGGAGCAGGCAGAGTTTACATCTGCTCTACCTTCGGATTCTTTACCGATGGTCTTGATAAATTTGACGATGCTTACAAGAAGGGCTACTTCGACAAGCTCCTTACTACTAACCTGGTTTATCAGTCACCGGAGCTTCTTGAGAAGCCATACTACATCAGCTGCGATATGAGCAAATATATTGCTCTGATCATTGATACGCTGAACCATGATACCTCTGTCAGCCACCTTCTGAATCCGGTAGACAGAATCAAACGCTGCGTAACAAATTACATGAGCCAGCATGAGAAATAAATAAATCATAACGCACGCAAAGCGGCTGCACCTTCTGAGAACGATATAACAGTTTCTCAGAAAGCGCAGCCGCTTTATATTTCTGTAACAGACGGATATCCATGATCCGCATCTGCTGTCTGCTTTGCTTTTGATCTTTATGCTGAAATCTTCCTGCAAAAGCTCACATAGGAAGCTTCTGATAGGGAATCCTCTCTTTATCCAGGATCTCCATTTCTCTTTTATGGCAGGTACTTATGATCACCTGTCTGTTTTCTTTATGTAGCCACCTGAGAGCCGCTGCAAGACGTTCTTCATCATACATGCCAAATACATCATCCAGGATCACAGGGAACGGTTCCTCTTTGCAGAAAAGCTCTCCTGCTGCCATACGAAGGGCAAAATAAATCTGCTCCAGTGTCCCGCGGCTCAGTCTCTCAATGGATACGATACGCTCCCCTGTGTTCACAGACATATGCAGTGCCTCATCCATCAGAACCTCCTGGTATCTGCCACCGGTGATCTCACTTAATATCTCAGATGTACGTTTTTTCAGACGGACCCCTACCTGATCCGTAATGTTTCCGGAAAGTGCCTCAATCGTCTCCATGGCCATATTCAGCGCCTGGATCTCCGTTTCCTCCGGAGTGATCACTTCTGTGTTTTCTTCACATTCCGTCAACTCTGCCTGCAGGTTCTCCAGCGCTGTATGCTTCTCTTCGTAGTCACTGTCCAGACTGTTCCGGTTCCAGGTCAGCTCCTCATGTCTGGAATGCCAGCGCTCTCTCTGACGTTCTCTCTTATTCAGCTCCCTGCTGAGCCGTATGCGAAAAAACAATGCCGCTGCAGAAATCGCCGCAGTTGCCACGCCTGCCAGAACACTGAAAATGACCTGCCCGGAAAAAGCTGCCAGGCAGCCGGTACCGGCAATCCCGCCAAGCAGCACAACTGCCAGAACTGCATCTGTCAGCTCCCGCCTTCTTTTTACACGATCGATCCGAAGCTCAAGAAGATCCTCTGTACTCCGTTCTCTGGTCCCTATGTTCATCCCGTCCTGCTGCTGCATGATCCGATCACGCTTCTCATCCAGTTCACGGATCTCTCTGCGGATATATTCCATGTTTGCGGAAATCTTTTCTTTTTCCTTTTCCAGCTCCTTTTTTCGCCGGGCCGCTTCTGTCAGATATCCTTTTCTGGACATTTTCAGCATCTGCATGGCTCGTCCCATGTCAATGGAACTGTCACCAGTTCCCTGATAGCTGGCCATGTAATTCTGCAGTTCACGTACGAGATCTTTTCCTGTAACGCTTTTCAGCTGTGCCACAGACACCGTATTATCATAAACTGCCTCACTTACATTTCCCAGAATAGTCCCAAGAGCTCCCTGTTCCGCATCCACAAGACTGCCATCATCTTCACAGAGAAGCTCTCCCAGCTTCTTTTCTTTATAAAAATTCCTGGTTAGACGATACTTCTTCCCCTTGCTTGTGAACCACATGATCCCACCATATTCTGCCGGATTTTCCCACGGTTCATATTTTGTATATGTATCGTTCAGAGCAGCCTTTCCCCGCAGTCTGCGAACGCCGTAAAACATGGAGCGGATAAATGTATGTGTGGTAGTTTTTCCACTCTCATTTTCACCGTAAAGTACGTTGATCCCAGGCGAAAGCTCCATATCCTTGTCCCGGATCTTCCCGAAATTTTTTATTTTTAAACGTCTGATAACCATCTTATGCTATCCTCCTGTGCTGCCCCTTTATCGCCGGCTGCCTGTCTCAAGCAATGCCTGAAGCCCATAATACAGCGCCTTTTTTTCCACGGTATCCATACCCTTTTTGGCCAGAAAATAGCCGATATAATCACCGATCAGAGTACCGCTGTAGCGTTTGTAGAGCTCACCAAGATTATACGCCGGCCAGGATTCATCCACAACATCGGTAACATTTCCGAGGCTTTTCAGTTTCTCAGGGATCAGAAGAAGATCCGGCGAACGCATTCCCTGAAGAATGATCCTGTAGATATTCCTTCCTCCTCTGCGGAAAATCTGGGATTTTACCGCTTCTTCCAGAGATATCTGTGTAGTTTCCTCGTGAAGTGTCATTACCAGCTGCTGATAGGAACGACAGGCAAAGGGAACGAACTCTGTACGGATCCTTCCGTTGATCAGTCGTCCCTCCATATATCCATGTTCCCCTGTATCATTCCTGTCAATGGGCTCCAGAGCCCCGGAAAAGGCCGCCTGGTCACGGATCAGGATCTGCGGCTTGTGGATATGCCCTAACGCCACATAATCGAAGCCTGATGCCGCCAGAGCTGCTGCACTGAGAGGAATATGCTTCTCATCGCCGCCATGGGCCAGCAGAATATGGATTCCTTCTTTCTGGACAGGGACAGCCTGATCATAAAGTCCGTCTTTTATTTCCCGGTCATAGTAACTCAGTCCATATACATAGACATCAAGCCTGGGATCTTTAACGCAGGTCAGTTCCCTGCTCCTGAAAAATATAACATTGGAATTCCACTCAAACGTATTATAAAAAGAATCTCTGCTTATAAAATCATGATTTCCTGCCATCAGATACACTCTGGTATCCGGGATGGTGGAAAACAGATAATTTACTTCCTTAAGCTCTCTCATAAGAGGCTGGCGGTGGAACAAATCTCCGGATATAAATAGCAAATCCACCGGATCTTCGCGGATGCCCGCAATAACCCGGCGGAAAGTGCTCCAGATTTCTTCCTCCCGCTCTTTGCTCCACGGGCAGCCCCTGTCGGGAACCGCGCCCAGATGCACGTCTGCAAGATGAATAAATCTCATAATGTTCTCCCTTGTGTGTCAGTCACACATATCAATACCTGTTGCCAATTTCTCCCTGCTGTTCTCTGATCTCAGGAGCACAGAACGTCCTGCTGTGCAAAAGTGTTCTGATCAAAGATCGCAGTTCTTTACAGTTCTCGGGAATGGGATCACGTCACGGATGTTGCCCATACCTGTAAGGTACATGACACATCTCTCAAATCCAAGACCAAAGCCGGAATGACGTGTGGAACCATATTTACGAAGATCCAGATAGAAATCGTAATCCTCCGGTTTCAGACCCAGCTCATCCATACGTGTTTTCAGCTTGTCGTAGTCATCCTCTCTCTGACTTCCTCCGATGATCTCTCCGATTCCCGGCACCAGACAGTCCATAGCCGCAACTGTCTTTCCATCCTCGTTGAGTTTCATGTAGAATGCCTTGATCTCCTTCGGATAATCTGTAACAAATACCGGTCTCTTGTAGACCTGCTCTGTCAGATAGCGCTCATGCTCTGTCTGAAGATCACATCCCCAGAATACCTTGTAATCAAATTTGTCATTGTTCTTCTCAAGGATCTCAACAGCCTCTGTATAGGTCACATGCGCAAATTCAGAATTAAGCACATGGTTCAGTCTGTCAAGAAGCCCCTTGTCAATGAAGGAATTGAAGAAGTTCATTTCCTCCGGTGCATTCTCAAAGACATAACGGATCACGTATTTCAGCATAGCCTCTGCAAGCTCCATAGCATCCTGAAGGTCTGCAAACGCACACTCAGGCTCGATCATCCAGAACTCAGCTGCATGACGGGTAGTGTTGGAATTCTCAGCACGGAAGGTCGGTCCGAATGTGTAGATATTGCGGAATGCCTGTGCATAAGTCTCTCCGTTCAGCTGTCCGCTTACGGTAAGGTTTGTCTCCTTTCCGAAGAAATCCTGTGAATAATCAACACTTCCATCCTCTGTCAGCGGAATATTCTTCGGATCCAGTGTTGTTACCTGGAACATCTCTCCTGCACCTTCACAGTCACTTCCTGTGATCAGCGGTGTATGCACATAGACAAAGCCTCTCTCCTGGAAAAATTTATGGATCGCATATGCACAGAGAGAACGTACACGAAATACAGCCTGAAAAGTATTTGTTCTCGGTCTTAAATGTGTCATGGTCCTTAAGTATTCAAGACTGTGTCTCTTCTTCTGAAGTGGATAATCCGGTGCGGAAGCTCCCTCTACAGATATCTCTGTTGCCTGGATCTCAAATGGCTGCTTCGCCTGAGGGGTAGCTACCAGCGTTCCCTTAACAATGATGGCCGCTCCAACGTTCAGCTTGGAAACCTCTGCGAAATTCTCCATGTTATCGTGATATACGATCTGAAGAGTTTCAAAAAAGCTTCCATCATGAAGTACGATGAATCCAAACGCCTTGGAATCACGAACACTTCGTACCCATCCACCTACGGTGATCTCTTTGTCGAGATACTGTTCACGGTTTCTGTAAATCTCTTTCACTGTTGTCAGTTTCATAATCTATACCTCATTCCTCATATTCAGGATCACACGTCCCTGCGGACCTCCAAACGTCCGTATCGAATTAAGTATAGACTATTCTCATGGTTCGTGCAAGGAGTAATTGCCCTGTCGGACAGAAAAATAGCGGGCCGCCGGACAGAAAAATCCCGCCTGGCGGAATGTCTCCGGCAGACGGGATTTTTCTGTCTGTTATACCATTAATAATAAGATGCGTTGATACTTCCTGTGTTGAGATAAGTAATGCAGTAATAGTAGATCCTCTTGAATGTCTTTGTTGTGTAATGAAGTCCGTCATCGCCATCATCCACACCATCATAGCGGGCATTGGTCCCGTAGCCTTTTTTCATAAGTACGCTGTACATATCAATATATTTGTAATACAGAGAAAGACCGGAACGGATCTTGCTGTTGAATTCTCTTACCTGTGCTTCTGTACGGGCGCCTCTTCCCGTTTTTGTGATCATGGTACTGTTGACGGGATTTACAGACATGTAAAAGAGCTTACAGTTCTTACTTTTCAATGTGGATGCGATACTGGTCATATAGCTGACATAATTGCCTGCATTTCCCAGGTCATTGACACCCAGATTAAAGATAACGGCGATCGGTTTGGAACCTTCTGTTTTGTCGATCTCTTCTATAAGCTGTGCATATCCTGTATCCCGGAACCAGCTCAAGCCCTTTCCTGGGTTTGCAACAAAAGAAACCCCATTTGTTACAGAACTGCTCATCTGTTTTTTCAGTGTCGCCTGTATTCCTGCAGTACGGGAATCTCCCACAAAAATGACCTTACTGTACATCATACCGATAGCCGGATGAGCCATCTCATCGGAACTGATGTCCTTCTCCAGTGCACGGTTAAATACCGTCGCATACAGATTGGTATTTTTGTTGATCCGCAGAAGTTCACCGGCTTCATAATCCGGATCTGTGGAAGAACCGGTCCGTCTGGTCTTAGACCAGCCCATAAATGTATAACCTGTCGCATTGGATACAGATGGGAGCTTAAGGTAACCGCCCTTTCCAAGTGTTACTGTCTTCCATACGGTTCCGTTTGCCTTGCGGAGATTTACTTTTACTGACTGCATCTGTACAGAATAGTATCTGATATTACCGGAGATTTTAATCTTCGTTCCTACTTTTTTTGCAGTAGATGCCTTGCCGTTCTTTGCTGTTGACCAGCCAAGATTTACATATCCCGATCTGGATGGAACTGCAGGCAATGTGTAATATGTACCCTCTTCTACTTTTTTCTGCAGCTTCTTATATGCGGAATTGGTGCTTCCATTTCCAAGATAGAAGTTTACGGTATAATACTTACTCTTTCTGCGGACCGCATACAGAGTCATATCTTTTCTGACCTTTACGCTGGCACCTGCTTTATATACCACCTTACTGCTCCCCTTCCGTGTGGTCCATCCGAGATTCTGATATCCCACAGCCTTGGGTACTGCCGGAAGCTTGATCGTAGTATTTAATGTCACGTTCCGTGTCAGTGCGGTATACGTCTTACTTTTGCTGGTACCTGAATTATTATTGAACTTAACGGTATAAACAAGCTTCGCCGCCGACACCTTATGCGATGCAGCCGGCACAAAGATCAGTGCAGCTGCCACAAGTGCCAGCAAAAGCCATTTTATCCGAAAGGCCTTTCCGGTTTTTTCCCTGTTTTTCATATAAACAAACTCCTCCTGAAATACATATCCATCCCCGGGTGCCTCCGTACTTTTTTACAGAGTATTGATAAATCTCATAAATGCATCCCTGCCCTCTGGTGTGCATTTATAAACACCGGCATCCTCCAGTACATGAACAAATACATTGCCCACTTCCCTGCGAAGGACTTCCTGGATATTATCTTTATCAAGTTTCTCATATTTTGGCAGAAATTCTGCAACCCATGCAGCATGTTTCTCGATTTTCTCATTGGAAGCGATGTCCCTGCCGCTTAAAATGTATTCTTCAAGAAGCTCCAGCTCTTCTTTCAGACGTGCCGGAAGAACAGCGAGTCCCATAACTTCGATAAGACCGATATTCTCTTTCTTGATATGATGATAGCATGCATGCGGATGATAAACCCCCAGCGGATGCTCCTCTGTTGTGATATTGTTACGTAATGTCAGATCCAGTTCAAAGGTATCTCCCACTTTACGTGCGATCGGTGTGATGGTGTTATGCGGCTCTCCGTCTGTTTCTGCAAAGATAAATGCAGCCTCATCCGTATATCCTCTCCAGCCTGCCAGTACATGTGTTGCCAGATCGATCAGTCTCGTCTCGTCTTTACTGCGGATACGCAGTACGGAAAGAGGCCATTTTACAATGCCGGCTTCCACATCTTCGTATCCCGGGATCGTCACATGCTTTTCAATCTCTGCCTTCGCCATGGCAAAGGTATAATGCCCGCCCTGGAAATGATCGTGGCTGAGGATAGAACCTCCTACGATTGGAAGATCCGCATTGGAGCCAAGGAAATAATGTGGGAACAGCTTTACAAAATCAAACAGCTTGATAAATGTATTTCTCTCGATCTTCATCGGAGTATGCTGACTGTTAAATACGATACAATGTTCATTGTAGTAAACATATGGAGAGTACTGGAAGCCCCATGGACTGTCATTGATGGTAATCGGGATGATCCTGTGGTTCTCCCTTGCCGGATGATTGACTCTTCCTGCATAGCCTTCATTTTCCGGACAAAGCAGACATTTTGGATAGCTGCTGGATTTTACCAGCTTGGCAGCTGCGATAGCCTTTGGGTCTTTTTCCGGCTTGGACAGGTTGATCGTGATATCGATCTTGCCATATTCGCTGTCTACTGTCCATTTCTGATCTTTTTTTACGCGATAACGTCTGATATAGTTACTGTCCTGACTCAGCTTATAAAAATAATCTGTGGCTTTTTCCGGATCTTCTTTATAAGCATCCCAGAATTCTCTCTGCACCTGGGCAGGACGCGGCATCAGACAGTTCATCAGTTTTGTATCAAAGAGATCTCTGTACACAATACTGTCCTCGATGATGCCCCTCTTTACAGCCTCATCAAGAAGTTCGTTCAAAGTCTCCTCAAGATTGATTTTAGCATACTCTGTCTCCGGTTCTGTATATTCGCTTTCCCCAAAGGCATCCAGAAGAAGATTGGTTGCATAAATTCTTTCGCATTCTGGAGTAATACCACTCTCCACCCCATACTGTACCAGTTTTTTAATACTTTCACTTAACATTGATTTTTCCCCTTTCCTGTCGCGCTTTTCCCGGAAAACAGGAACTTTTTTCCTGTTTTCCGATTTATGCCAAACGGGAACTCCCGTCTTGCCATCCTGCTGTAACCCCATGGCCTTCATCCGGCCTGCTCTGTAAGCATCACTCTATGACGTTTTCTATATAGGTGAGAAATACATTTCCGGCACTCTCAAACAGCGCTGTACTGTCATTCATTCCATACGGGCTGATCTGCCCTGTTGCCGGATCATAAAGATAGGTATTATATTCATCATAGCCTACGATCACCACACTGGAATTTTCTCCTGTCTTGGCGATCACCGGTCTCTGGGCACTGACCTCATAAAGAACATTGTCAAGAGTGCAGCCGGTCAGATCGATCACCGTTCCCATATCACCAAGGCTATCCTGAAGTTCTTTTTTCTTCCAGTTGGCTGTACGTATACTTTCCGGTACATCCTCTATATTCATCTGGAGCTTTGTTTTTTTGTTTCCACGTTCCCAGACATACTGCTGCGCACGGTTAAGTACCACTCCAGTCTGCGCATCCGCGCGTTTCACAGCTGCAGCCGGATCGGTATAGATACGGTCAAGAGAACCATATGCATAAACATAATAAAGTTCTCCCTGTGGAACGGTAGTATCCAATGTTACCGATGAGTCTTCAGTACTCTCGATCTTGGAACAAACAAGCAGCGGACTGTCTGTCTCCGGTTTCTGAGTCATGGTCAGGCGGATCAGCGTTCCTGCACGGTTTGTAGTGATCAATGCTACATCTATCTGGCTTCCGGATGCTTTTTTGTTATTCATGATATTGTCCTTTTTCTGGACTGTATAAGCATTCCCCGATTTTGCAGAAAGTTCAAACTCCATCATGGTACTGCCAACCGTTACGTTGGTGATATAAAGGCCATCCTGACGATACTCTTTTTTCACCTTTCCTTTAAAGCTTTCAATGCGTAATGTACTGATTCCCTCTGTTTCATGTCCGTTGGCATCCGTAAGAATATCTTCATCGGAAAGGATCCCATATACCAGATCTTCATTCATAAATCCCAGAGCTCTCAGATTTTTTCCGCTTTCCGGCGAAATATCTCTTGTTTTCAGAGAATCAAATTCAATTTCCCGGATCTTCCCTGCATCATCTCCGGATTCGATCAGCCATGCTGCATGTGCCTTGGTATCTGACACAACAAAATGGTTCTGTTTGATTCCTTCTTCCAGAACCTGTGAGGTTCCTGTCTCAATATCTACCTGATACAGCTTCTGTGCAAACAGCAGAAACAGCTGATTGTTTTTGTTTACATAAGTGAGTGTTCCAAGATCTTCCTTCAGGAACTCGTAGGATTCTGTACTTGGTATGAATACTTTTTCTTCCACCACATTACGGTCGCTGTTGTAGTGATAAACACAGACACCGCTGTATCCCTCGTGAACACCACGGTTCATGTAACCGTACAATACAAAGTCCACATCCCCGTTATCTGCCACTCGGATGATCTTGATATCATGTTCGTTGCGCACATATCTGGAATCGTTATCTTCCTCTTTGCGGAAGCTGAAGATCCTTGTGATCTTTCCGCTGGACGGTGCATAAGACCAGAGATCCCCATCCTGCTCAAAAGCAACGATCTTTCCACTGCTGTCTGAAGCATAGGTGACATTCTTGTCACGGACACCCAGAAGCAGGCCTGCATCGGAAACTACCTTCTGAGACGGATCAAATACCTTCGTTGCAGAACGTTTAAAATCCAGCAGCATGATCCTTGTTTCTGTATAACGCATACGGTAAAATTCCGTAACATCATAAATTTCGGTTTTACCCTCATCATCCTGTGCGGAAACCTGATAATCCAGCGTAATACTTGCAGTCGTTTCATTGATATCATCGATCAGCGGAACTCCTTCCATGTAGAGCTTCGGAGAAAGGGATCCCCAGCTGATATTGGAAAGTCCGGAACTGATGGAAATATTATTGTAATTCGTTCCGCCGGAAATATCCTCCGCTTCCAGATATCCGGTCAGCGTATCTGCCTGTTCCTTGTCCAGACACTTTGTGGAAAAATCCTTGACAAACTGAAGATACGCTTCTGTATTCAACTGGGTTCTGGAAACCACTCTTGTATAGTAGTAAACTTCCCCCTCACTGGTATCCAGCGTGATCTGCATGGAATACTCCTGGTTCATGCGAAGGTCACTGCCGATCTCAATCTCTGTACTTAAACAGCCGTTGTCCTCTTTCGTGAGATTCTTGATCTTACGGTTCTCCATAACTTTGCTTCCGTCTGAAGTCCGTACCTCATAAGCAAGCCCTGTTACTGTATCAGCATATGGGTTGATCTCAAAAGACACTTTTTTGGTCGTATCCAGCGGAGTAATACTTCCTCTCATGAAATCGGTCTGCATCTGCTGTCTGTATCCATACATCTTATTTGCCTGGGTACTTCCGATCTTTACCATAACCTCCGGAAGTGTGGCATCGTTCATATCTGAGCGGTTATCTGTAGACTGACTGTTCATCAGAAATGAGGTCCCGGCTACTACTGCCACAAAGATCACCAGCAGTATCACTCCCTTACGTAGGATCTTCATCATGTCATTCTCCCTTCTGTGAGGCTGACTCTTCCGGATAAAGAAGCCTGTCCAGGGTAGGAGCCACATGAAGAGCCTTCATGGTATCCGAAAAACTGTCCCTGCTCTTTTTCTTTCCGGTTTTTACTGCGCGGATCAGAATATTTTTTGGTGTATGTTCCATATCGATAAATTCAAGAAGCTGGGTTTCATATCCTTTGCTTTCCAGAAGCTCGGCACGAAGACCATCTGTGATCAGAGCTGCCATTCTTTCCTTCAGGATCCCATAACGCATAACAGGCTGGAGCATTTCGTTTCGAATCTGACGATTCAGTTCATGCTGACAGCATGGAACAGACAGGATCACCTGAGCCCCCCATTCCACTGCCTTGGCCAGAGCGAAATCTGTTGCTGTATCGCAGGCATGAAGTGTCACCACCATGTCCACAGAAGAAACGCCTTCGTACCCTGCAATATCTCCCTGGTAAAAATGCAGCTTGTCATAACCATAAGATCTGGCCAATTCACTGCAATGCCGTATCACATCTTCCTTAAGATCCAGCCCTATGATGTTTACATCAAAACCCTCCAGTTCTCTGAGATAATAATACATAGCAAAAGTAAGATAGGATTTTCCGCAGCCAAAATCCAGGATCGTGATCTCTCTGTCTTTAGGAAGCTTCGGAAGGATATCCCTGATAAACTCCAGAAAGCGATTGATCTGTCTGAACTTGTCATATCTGGAAGCAACGATCTTTCCATCCTTTGTCATAACTCCCAGATCCACCAGAAACGGAGCTGCCGTTCCCTCTCTGAGAATGTACTGTTTCACCCGGTTATGAGGAGCGATCTTTATCTTCTCATTCTGCGCAGGCCCGTGTTGTTTTGTTTTGATGGTTGCTTTCCCTTTCTTGCTGATAAGGATACTTCCATCCTGACTGCGTCCAGTTGCCTGAAGCTGACGAAATTCCTCCATGGCATGCTCCAGATAAGCGATCATCTCTTCCCTGGTAAAATTCTTATGATAAACCTTCGTCCCTTCTGTCATGGACGCCTGGTAAAAAATCTGACCCTTCAGCTCCACAGGACGAAGCTTCACCTTGGAAGGTCCCTCGCCAGTCCTGCGGCCACTGACAACAGCCTGTATCAGCTGTTCATTAATCTGTTCTTCTAAAAATTCCCTTATTGTTTTCATCATACTTCCATTATATTCACTTTTTGTTTTATTGTATATGGACAGATGTTGTGCGAACCAGTTTTGGTCGCTTCTGCCAGTATCACTGTATCGTTCATGGGTAAACCGCCATTTTAATACTCAGTGCGGAAACATTTTCTGCACCTTTTCCTCCTGCATCTTCGTCTGGAAATCTCCTGATACACCAGCACTTCGATCAGATCATCCAGGAACCCTCCTGGAATCTCCTGTACACTGGTATCTCCTTCCATCTGTCCTTTCACCTGGTGACAGATGTGATAGAGCATGAAACGATCCGGATATTCATCATACAGCCGGCTTCCCTCATAATCCAAAAGCTGACACTGTGCTTCCGCTTTTTCCTGGATCCTTCGGGCTGTATCCGGATAGTATGATCTCATCAGATCAAATTCCTTTTCCTGTTCTCTCTCTTCATTATAAAAACCAGGACTTCCCTGTGTAGCATAAAACGGATAAAAATCTGGATAGATCATAACTCTTCTGCGGTCCTCTCTCTGCTATCTCTTACAGTATATGCAGAAGAAAAATGACGGTTCCCTCCAAAGTTCCGATCAGGCCATCCGTTTCAGCATTCCCTGGGTCAGACGTACGCTGTGCTCAATTGCAAGCTTTTCAAAAGCCGGATAATCCATGTTTGCACTATTATCTGCTTTATCTGAGATAGCACGGATGATCAGGAATGGAATCCCGTTAAGAGCTGCTGCCTGTCCGATCGCTGCGCCCTCCATCTCAACAGCATAGGCGCTGAATTCCTTTACAATATTATCTTTTACACCCTGATCACATACAAACTGATCTCCGGAAGCAATTCTTCCTTCAAAAACCCTGATCTCCGGATTTACCTCCTCACATACATCATGTGCGATCTTACGAAGGCACTCATCTGCCTGGAAGGAAAACTCTTTCATCTGCGGAATCTGTCCCTTCGGATATCCGAATCCGGTTGCATCCATATCATGATGAAGAACATCTGTGGAAAGTACGATATCTCCAATATTGATATCATTGTTAAGGCTTCCTGCGATACCGGTATTGATCACCGCTTCCACCTGAAAGAGATCTGCCAGGATCTGGGTGCACATGCCGGCATTTACCTTACCGATCCCGGACTGTACCACAACTACCTTCTTTCCTTCCAGAACACCCTCATAAAAATCCATTCCGGCTCTGGTAGTAATGGATACATTCTCCATAACCTCTTTCAGTCTTGCTACTTCCTGTTCCATTGCTCCTATGATTCCAACACATTTCATGATCTGTAAATCCTCTCTTTCAATATGATATCCCGCTGAATTTCACAGTTTTTTCCGTTCAGCAGTATCTTTTTCTTTTTCTACATTGTTCATTATAACAAATTTTATTTTTTATGGAAACTTTTTTTGAGAGATGCTATAATCGATAAATAAACAGAACAGGAGGTAACCAGAATGGTTTATAAGACAAAAGGCGTCTGTGCTCAGGGAATTGAGTTCGAGATCGACGATAATAAAAAAGTTCACAATATCAAGTTTACAGGCGGATGTTCCGGAAACACACAGGGTGTTGCACAGCTTGCAGAGGGAATGGATGCAGATGAAGTGATCTCCCGTCTGGAAGGCATCCGCTGCGGATTCAAACCAACTTCATGTCCGGATCAGCTTGCAAAAGCCATCCGCCAGGCATTGAACGAAGGCTGATCTCACATAATCTTATTTTGTATATCGGATTTATCATCACCCTGCGAAAAATTTCCGCAGGGTGATTTTAGGATGATTTGACAAAATAATTGTTTCAATGTTATCTTTGTTATCCGGTTAAATATCTGTTCTGTCCCACTTGTCACACAGTGACTGGATATCTCTTGCAAAACGATCCAGATCTTTATTGGGGCAGCCTTCATTCTTCCGGATCACGGACATCAGGCGACGTCCCATAGCCAACAGCTTCTCATATGCACGGGCAGCCTTGGTTGTTTTCGGCGAAGCAGTTGCCTTTACGATCCGAACACCAACAGCCTCATGGATACACCGGTTCTCCAGAAGATCATATTCAGTTCCACTAAAGGGTGCTGTTGCATCATACCCAAGCTCTTCTTTAAGCCTCTGGGCAAAAATCTCCGTCACCGTATCATCACCATGCGTAACAAATACGTGTTTTGGTCTCGTGTCAAAGGCTTTCGCCCATTCTATAAGTCCGTTTACATCAGCATGACCGCTGATTCCCGGCATTTTGCATATTTCAGCAGCTACCTGCACAGTCTCACCAAACAACTTCAGCTCCACAGCACCTTCCAATAATGCCCGTCCCGGAGTTCCGATAGCCTGGTATCCAACAAAAAGAATGGTATTTCTGGGATTCCACAGATTGTGTTTCAGATGATGTTTGATACGACCAGCATCACACATACCACTGGCGGAAATGATCACCTTGCAGTCCTCATCAAAATTGATAGCTCTGGAATCATCGGTAGTAACGGAGGTCTTCAATCCCGGGAAGGATAACGGATTGATACCTTTATTCAAAAGATCCATTGCTTCCTCATCATAGCAGGTATATGCATTCTCACTGAAGATCGTAGTTGCCTCATTGGCAAGGGGACTGTCTACATATACCGTAAAACCATCATGGCCGTGAACCAGTCCCTGTTCTTTGATCTGTCGGATAAAATACAGCATTTCCTGAGTACGGCCTACTGCAAAGGACGGAATCACCAAACTGCCGCCTCTGTCAAAGGTCCTCTGGATGATCTCTGCCAGTATTGCCGGATAATCCGGACGTTCTCCATGACTGCGGTCTCCGTAGGTAGATTCCATCACAACATAATCTGCCTCTCGGATATATACCGGATCTCTGATCAGCGGCTGATTGATATTTCCGATATCGCCGGAAAAAACGATCTTTTCTGTTTTGTCCTCTTCCGTCATCCAGACTTCAATACTGCTGGAGCCAAGAAGATGTCCTGCATCCACAAATCTTACTTCGATTCCCTCTGCCGGTTTGATGATCTTATCATATGGGCATCTGACGAAGTTCCGGAGCACACCCATGGCATCTTCCATAGTGTACGCAGGAATAAATTCCGGTTTTCCTTCTCTCCGCCCCTTTCGGTTTCTCCACTCAGCCTCGAACATCTGGATATGTGCGCTGTCACGAAGCATGATATCGCAGAGATTACAAGTTGCCTCTGTCGCATAGATCGGCCCCTGATAGCCTTTTGCATACAAGGCCGGAAGATTTCCGGAATGATCCATGTGTGCATGTGTCAGAAGCACAAAATCCAGATCACCCGGAGCCACCGGAAGCTCCTTATTCTCATAATAATCCGGTCCCTGCTCCATTCCATAATCCACCAGAAACTTCCGTCCTGCCGCTTCCAGATAATAACAGCTTCCAGTCACCTCATGCGTAGCACCGATAAATGTTATCTTCATGCACAAGCCCCCTTTTCCGTCCCACGTTCTGAAATTTCCATATCAAAAAAAGCCTGAAGGATCTCTCTGTGATATCCGATCGTCCAGAAACGCTGTGATATACAATTCCAAGAAGAAATAATCGACTTTTTGTTTATTAACGGTTTGTTATTGTATTTATTATACACGAAATATATGTTTTTTGACAGTCTTTTTGTGAAATATGTTTCTTTTTTTAAGGGGATTTTTTTAGGTTTTTTGATATTATTCAGAATTTTTAGACATTCCCCAGCGAAGGTAATGTAAAGTTTACTGGATTTTTTTATTTTTTGGGGTGTGACATCGCTGGGGATGTGAGAGTTGATTTGTTATTTTACTAAAACACCGCTGGTTAATGTTGTAGTTGATTCCTTGCTTCCATCTTTTGCTGCATGATATCCTCGTACGCGATAATAATAACCGCTCGGAACGATAACTGTCAGTCCCTTATTTAAATGATCTACATTGTTTGCTGTATAACTCCAACTTTTATAAGTAGAATATGTACCTTTTACTTTCCGTTCCAAATATATCTCCAAATATACTTTATCACAAACATGATGACACTGTGTTATTCCTGAAACAGCCACCTTATTGCTAGCCATTTTTTTCACAGAAGTTGTTCCAAAATTTAAATTGTTGCCTCTTAACATACTGTATGTAGTATCTTCAGCATAATCCGCATCTGTATCCGTATCCACTGAAAAATCATCTGATAAATTCTCTGCCATTACAGGTGACGCAAACAATATGCTGCAACAGCATACTAATAATAAATTTCGCACAATTCTTTTCATTTTCTCTTTCATATAGTGCCTTTCCACCTTTAAACTTCCATTACAATATATATACGAGTTAAGAAATAAATTATCTCGTCAAAATCTTATGTTTTTTATCATTTTTAAAAATTCTTCTTTTTCCATCTTTCCACTTATCTCATAAAAAGCGGTATTATCCTTCCAATAAGCAACATAATTTTCTTTTTTATCCTGATTATCTTTTATTTTTTTTATTTCAATTACAATATTTTCATCTTTCCACTTAAGTGTTTCTAATGTTTCTCCATCTAAATTATAATCACTATTTTTACTGCTATCACTATGATCATTAATATATAATGTTATAATTACATTTTTATAATCATACTCTATCAAAGCATTGCCAATATCCGTGTTAATTTCATAGCTTTTAAATTTAAGTCCAACTGGTCTGTACATAAATTGGGGAATTGTATTTAAATTTAATTTATTTTTCACTTCATCTAACGCCATCTGCTCATCCTTCTGCGCTCTCTCATTTTCTTCATCATTTTCAATTGAAATACTCGTATCATCCCCAGCCCAATACCTCACAGAATCAATAAAATAACTCCTGTTCGCCTGGCTGGTCATGCTTGCGGCGAAGATACCGGCTGAGCATACAAGTACTGCTGCCGCTACGCGAGCTGTTTTATGACTTTTCTTTTCGGGCAGATAAACGATTTTTACATTCTCTTTATGATCATCAGTTTTAATACTGTCAGTTTCGTCTTCTTTGTAAACACCATCTGCTTTCAGTTTTTCTACAAGCCTCTGATAAGCAGCCTTTGCCTCCTCTTCTGTTTCTCCATCATCAGGAATCACTCCATCTGGAAACAGGATTTTTTCCATCTCTTCGGTTTCTTTTTCATATTCTTCTGCCAACCATTTTTTCAGTTCGGCATCCCTGAAATTTTCCATTATTTTTCTCCTGTAATCCTATCTTTCCTTGACAATTCCTCCGTTAGAGTTCATATTTAATGATAGTATATGACTATTCAGGAGGAATCCAAATGAAACACATCGTACTTACCGGCGGTGGTACTGCCGGACATGTAACTCCAAATATTGCCCTGATTCCAAAGCTCAGGGAGCTTGGTTATAAGATTTCCTACATCGGTTCCTACGAAGGAATCGAAAAAAAACTGATCGAAGAACTTGGAATCCCATATTATGGAATCTCATCCGGAAAGCTGAGACGTTACTTCGATCTCAAAAACTTCTCTGACCCGTTTCGTGTACTGAAGGGATTCAGCCAGGCCAGAAAGATTCTGAAAGAGCTGAAACCGGACGTTGTTTTTTCTAAAGGCGGTTTCGTTACGGTTCCCGTTGTGATCGCGGCCAAACGTTTAAAAATCCCCGCATTGATCCACGAGTCCGACATGACTCCAGGTCTTGCCAATAAACTCTGTCTCTCTTCTGCATCCAGAATCTGCTGTAATTTTCCTGAGACAGTCGCCAATCTTCCAGCTGACAAAGCAGTTCTTACAGGAACTCCGATCCGCCAGGAACTTCTTTCCGGAAATGCGGAAAACGGTCGTAAATTCTGTGGTTTCACTGCTGACAAACCGGTACTTATGGTTATCGGTGGTAGTCTGGGAGCTGCTTCTGTCAATGATAATGTCCGCAAGATCCTCCCTGAACTTCTGAAAGAATTCCAGGTTGTCCATCTCTGCGGAAAGGGAAAAACCGATAAATCTCTCAACGGTACTGCCGGATACGTCCAGTATGAATATATCCAGGACGAGCTTCCGGATCTGTTTGCCATGGCTGATATCGTGATCTCCCGCGCAGGCGCTAACGCAATCTGTGAGATCCGCGAACTTCATAAGCCAAATCTTCTGATCCCGCTTTCTGCAAAAGCCAGTCGTGGTGACCAGATCCTTAACGCTCGATCCTTCGAACGCCAGGGCTTCAGTAAAGTGCTGGAAGAAGAGGAGATTACAGAAGAAAAGCTTCTGGAAACCATCCGCCAGCTCTATACCGATCGTCAGAAATATACAGATGCTATGGCAGGAAACGGCCAGGTAGATTCCATCAGTAAGATCACTGATCTTATTGAAGAATGCGCCAGAGCCTGACTATATTTCCACAACAGCCATATGAAAACTCTGCCACTCCCTTCCGGGCTGGCAGGGTTTTCTTTTATTCGTATACTTTGCGAAATTCTTCCTGCAGCCAGCGCTTCGCTTTATATATCCTGTTATTGACACCACTTTTCGTCAGACCATATTCTTCTGCAACTGTTTCAACGGAAATCTCCAGATATTTGACCTGAATTAAGATCTCATAATTTATCGGCTGTTTCTTTCGAAATCTTCTCAGCACCATATACATAAATTCTTTCTTCTCTTTACGCAGAAATACCTCTTCCGCATCGACCGAATTCTGTTCTTCCAGAAATGCCGCAACTTCTTCCTGACAGACAAACTCATGCTTGGAGCTTGATTTCTTTATATAATCCAAAGCCTTATTCATAGATGCCCTCTTGATCAGAGAAAACATCATCTTTTCATTATCAATATTCAGGCCATCCTTTATAGTATACATTTTGTAAAGTACATCCTGACTGACATCATCAGCAGCACTCCAGTCATGGAGAACTCCATACGCATACCCTCTGGATATTTTTCGGTATTTAAGATAAAACTCTTCAAATGTCTGATTATTCATTTTTCCTCTTTAGTGGCTATTTGTCATTCTTTAATTTTCTTTAAGATTTCATCTCTCACCTCATCGCTGAGTTCTCCGGGTTTCCAGGTTAAACCAACACCATCTCCCTCATATCTCGGAATCAGATGCATGTGAAAATGAAACACAGTCTGTCCTGCGATCTCTCCATTGTTCTGCACAACATTAAATCCATCACAGTTCAGTGCATCTCTCAGCTTTCCTGCCATTTTTTTAGCCAGGATCATTGCTTTTCCGGCAGTCTCATCCGGAAGTTCATAAATATTCACTGCATGCTTTTTCGGCAGGATCAATGAGTGTCCTTTGCTTGCCGGTCCCAGATCCAGAATCACGCGAAATTCCTCATCCTCATAAAGTGTTGCTGATGGAATCTCTCCATTTGCGATTTTACAAAATATGCAATCTCCCATTATTTTGTCCTCCTTGTTTGCAAAATTATTTTATCTATATTCTTATTTTGTCGTATTTTCTCGAATTTTTCAATACTGTTCTTGTTGATATTTGAAATTTCTGATGTTAATATTTTTTCGAGGTGATAATATGTGCAACGATACTACAGTCAGTAAATTGAAAAACGATTTTCATTATACACTTTCAAAATTTTCACATGAACTCCGGAATCCTCTGACTCTTATTAACAGCGGACTCCAGATGATCGCATCTGCACATCCTGATGTCAAAGAATATGAGCACTGGGATGATGTTATGGATAATCTTGATTATGTAAAAGAACTTCTTGATGAACTTTCTGCATTTAATAATGCAGGCCATGTCAAAAGAGAAAACATTGACACCTGCAGCTACCTCCAAACGATCCTTTCCTCCATAAAACCTACTCTGGATTATCTGGAGATCACACTTGAAACAGATATTCCGGATTCATTGCCATCGATGGCTCTTGACCGGATCCGTGTCCGGCAGATGCTTCTGAATCTTCTGAAAAACGCATGGGAAGCCGTTCCTATTCCCGGAGGAAAGATTTCTTTTTCTGTCATTCCGGAAAATTCCGGCATCCGCATTGATATCCGGGATAACGGATGTGGAATCTCAAAGGAACAGCAGGCTACGATATTTCAACCATTTTTTACAACCAAAGAATCCGGGACCGGCCTTGGCCTTGCTGTTTCAAAACAGATCGCTCAGGCACACAGTGGAGACATCACGCTTGAGAGCGCTCCCGGTCAGGGAACTGTTTTCCATATTTTTCTGGGATGATAAAGAATTACAGCGATCAGGAAACCACTCAACAAACCGCCTATATGCGCTACGTTATCCACGCCTTCACTTGCAAATCCAAAATACAGTGAAAATGCGGCCATGATCAGCATCTGTCTGACAGTCAGATCCGCCACTCTTCCTCTGTGCCGTATGATCACATAGATCATACCGCCCATGACTGCAAAAACAGCTCCGGAAGCTCCTGCAGATAAAGAAGCGTTTCCTGCATACATATCAAAAAACAAAGAGAGCATATTTCCGCCCAGACCACCAAATATATAGATCAGAAAAAATTTTATCTTTCCTGTTACCGGTTCCAGCCTCTGGCCAAGCACAAACAGAACCAACATATTATTGATCAGATGCGGCGCACCAAAATGCAGAAACATACTGCTAAACATCCGATACCACTGTCCCTGTTCCAGGATCAGCGGTGCATAAGCAGCACCGCATTCCAGCATATGCTGCCCGTTCTCCGAGCCGCCGGTAAATTCCACCACAAGAAAGATCAGCGTATTTATGAGGATCAGTAAAACTGTCACAGGTTCTTTTTTTATTTCTTCCAATTCCGGCCTCTTTCCACAGCGGTTCCGGAAATATTTCCCATAACTCGCTGTTATAATCTGAAAATTCGAATTTATTTCATTATTTTAACAGATTTTCATCAGGCGGACAACCTACTGTCCCATGTTAATACGATACAAAACTGGATTTTTCGCTCTGTTATTTCAAAAAAATATAACGGGCCTGTGCAAAATCAACTTCATCCTCATCCTCCAGCAAGTAATCTTCTCCTGTTTTCAGAAGCTGTCCATTTACAGAAGTCCCATTTCTGGAGTTCAGATCTGCCAGATAATATGCCCCCTCCCTTTTTCGGATCTTGGCATGGATTCTGCTGACAGTTGGTATATTGATCACTGCATCCGCCGCAGTTTCCAGTTTTCCGATCACTGTGATATCTCTTTCCAGATAAATGGTAGCCAATTCCCCCGGTTCCCGGCTCACCAATGTAGCAGGACCTTTGGATGCACCTGCAGAAAGAACTACCGTTTCACCAAATCCATCTAAAAAATCTTCCGCTTTTGTCGGAATATTTTTTTTGATCTGTTCCAGTTCTTTTCTGCTGTCATCGGCATTGCACCCGGACAGCGCACCAGATTCTTTCTGATCTTCAGCATATACAGCTGCCTCTTTTTCCGCCGCACCATATTTCTGTTCAGGCACCGGCGTATCCAGTTTTTTCTTTTTTCCACAGACTTTTTTGATCAGAATATAGCTCAGCATCCCCAGTATCATTGCTGCAAGAATTCCCAGAAGAAAAATTTCTTTGCTTATTCTTGGAATATATCCGCCGGCCATTCCTGCCGTAATTCCCAGAAGAAGCACCAATGCTGCACCAAATCCAGCCACTGGCTTCCATATTTTGTTTGTTTTCCGCTTCTGTGAGTCCGCTGAAGATTTTTTCTGTTTTTCATTTCCGGACACACTGGCTCTTTCCCAGCCTTCCACCTGCCACAGATCCTCTGCTTTTTCCTCCTCTGTCATCCTGTTTTCTTCCTGAACCACTGTTTTCTTTTTTTCATATGGAGAAAAATCTTCCTCGTCGCTGTTACATATTTTATATAACTCTTCCTTGATGTATTCCAGATGAAAGCTGTCCTCCAGTGCACGTCTGTATACATTATATCCCAGCATAACCGCTTTTCCGTCTTCATGATCCAGCTTTGGAAGGATATACTCCGCAAGACTCTGAAACTGTTTCTGTATTTCCCCATGAAATCCCGGAAGATAACAAAATCGGACACTTTTTCTTTCCGCATCCAGATAGATATATTCCGGTTCCAGGATCAGCTGACAGGGATTCAAAAGATACTCGGACATTTCTTCCATGATCTGTATAAAGCCTCCCAGTATCACCTGAAGCGACTCCAGATCCATCTTTTTTTCCTCAAAAAGCGCAGTCATGGAATGCCTGGAAGTTATATCATAATACACCATGAATTTTCCGTCGATTCCCTGTATCCGACACTGAAGAAGATCAGGCACAGCATTGGCCACGATCATCCTTACCTGGTAAGAATCTGTATCGATTCTCTCATCTCCTGTCAGGATCAGATAATTATGATTCATATCTCTTTTATATTCCGTTCTCATTTTATGGCGTCACCTCTCCCAGCATATCCACAGTTCCTTTTACCTTGCGGATCCATCCCACAGGCCGCAGAGGCTTTGCCTTACCACTGACTTCCAGCTTCCATTTCTGCCCCAGGAACCCGGCAGGTACTTCCAGTCTGTAAGTTACTTTCACAGTTTTTCCTGCATTTGTCTGCATGCTCAGATTCTCTCCTCCCGGCAGCCCGATATCTCCCAGCATTCTACCCTGTATATCCGCCTTTTCATATATGTTCCCTTTCTTTTTATATCCTTCCATACTGCCACTGACTGCTGCCTCATAAGCTGCCGCAGTGAGATATGCTCTGTCATGTACAAAAAAATCCAGATACAGCACTCCGATCAGTATCATAAGCACCAGAGGCATGAGCAATGCAGCTTCTATTGTAAAGCTCCCCTTTTTTATTTTTCTCACAAAAATATCCCTCCCAAATATCCGATCAACAGAAACGGTACAAAAGGAATTTCCTCACTTCGACTCTTTTTTAGCATAAGATACTCAATGCCTGAGTAGATTCCGCACAACAATAATGCACCACAGAGGATCCCTGCCAGTTCTCCGGCTCCCAGCACAGAGCCCATTGTCAGTATCAGCAATCCGTCTCCAAATCCGACCATTCCTCCACTGATCAAAGCGATCAAAATTATAAATACTCCGATTCCCATGGAAATAATCCCTGCCGGCCAGAGAAGCCCCTGCCTGATCTGCCACAGGATCCCGCCTGCCAGAAAAATAAAAAGCACCGGTAAACAGATTTCTTTTTTTCGGATATCTGTCCAGGTATTAATTACAAGAAGTACAGTCATGCAAATTTTTACACTGCTCATGATCTCTCCCTTCAGCCACATCGTCCGCAGGCACTCATTTCACCGGAAACCTCCGTTTCTTTCACCATCCGTACAGATCGTTTCAATGCGCTGCAACTTTCCCTGTTATGAAAACGGTTACTCTTTTTTGTGATATATACCACTCCGGCCGGTTCCTGCCCACGACTGCACAGCTCACAGGCCTGATACTTTTCTCCATATGCATTTTTTAAAGCTTTAACCGAAGAGCCTGATATCTGCTGAACAGACAGATTCAGATAACTGCACCCCAGTTTTCTGTGATACACACTTCCTGATTCTGTCACATACACCATAGGCTGGCTCTCCACTGTATCCTTTCCATTTTCGTATACCACACCATTCCACGTATGGACCTTTACCGTATTATGGAACCATATTTTAGGAAGCGGGATCAGACCGCCTATGGGCTGATAGGAATATACGTCCGGCAATGTGATCGTTTCTGTACCTGAACCGCCGGCACCATACGCATACATACCTGCTTCCTTTGCTTTCTGGCACAAGCCAGTCAGATGCTCCGTCTGTACCTTGTAAATATCCATAAAAGAAAGCAGCGTGAGCACTCCGAAAAAAAACAGCGGCAAAGCCATCGCAGTCTCCAGAGTGAGACTTGCTTTTTTCAGAAAGGTGCACAGGGATACTTTTCCAGAAAGCGTTTTCCGGCTTATCGGGGAAAGCAGGAAAAAAGCTCTTCGAGAGCGCCTTTCTCTTTTTTGATCCAGTCTGTTTATCTGATTTTTATCTTCTTTTTCTTTCTGAAAAAGCATCCCTGTACACCTCTCTTTCTATTCATACGCATACTGACGTGTAACTGTAAATATTTTCCGTCTGTTTGCTTTTACATCTGCAGACGCTTCCATGGCAGTGATGCAGTGATCCATCTGAAAACCCGGTCTTTTTCCCTTTTCACGTACAGAGCACTCGATCATGTCCATTCCTCTCAGAATTTTATCCTGTTTTCCTTTCGCCATAAGCAGAACCTGAAGATAATCCTCATAAGACATTCCATTCCCTGCATCCTTTCTTGAAGAATCCAGTTTGTCCAGGATATTGGGCAGATTACTCAAAGACAGCTGCCAGTCTGAGGAGTTTTTTATAAGAGGTACATGTCCTCCTGCAAAAAGTTCCCGGACATCCAGAATACTCTCCGCAAATGCCCAGCAAAAGATCAGTGCCGCTTCGATCACTGCTGCCGCCGGTGGGATCAGAAAACCTGATGCAATCGCCAGCGCCAGTGTTTCGACCTGTATCCGTTTTCCACTATCTGAAAGCAGATACGCCATGTTAACCCCCTGACGGATCACCAGAAGTTTTCCTGCCACGGACTTCAGATTTTCCCGATCACTGTTCTTCCCTCCAAGAATATATTCCACCTGATAATTCAACCCCGCCGCTGCCGGTCTTCGATAATTTCCCAGTTTCTTTAGCAGATACTGTCCAAACAATATTCCGGACGTATACGAATTATCGGATCGTATATCCGTATCCAACATTAGTCCTGTCTGGAGCTTTCTTCCGGATGTAAGGCTTTTTCTGTCTGTAAACGCATCCGATATTCCCCGTTCGGATGGTACTACCAGATCAAGAAGTCCCATTTTACGGACTCTTCTGATGATCGGAATAGGATTTTCCACGCTTTCATCAACACCGCCGGTAAAATCATCCCCATTTCCTGCATCCGAAAAATCTCCCTGGTTTTTTTGTTGTTCCTGTTCTTTTTTTGCTTCTTCGCTCTTCTGCGCGGCGTCCGTAATAGCAGAATCATAGGAATCCAACGTTCCTTTATTTTCTGCCTGTTCTCCTTTTTTCTCTGCGTCCTCTGTCTTCTTTTCCTGATCCTTCAGTTTTCCGAGAAGAGTCTGTACCCCCTGGCTTCCCAGAGTTTCACGCATATACTGAACAGCCTGCTGGTAAAAAATCTCGCCTTTTCCGTCGCTCAGAAGCTGATAACCATTGAATCCGCCCTGGAGAAGCTCCAGTTTCTGACTGTTCTGTTTCAATACAGGTTTCATATAAGTCTGAAAATCATCATATACAGAAGCCATATCCAGTTCTTCTTTTCCACCTGCATACAGTGCAAACAGCTCATAATCTTCCAAAAGCGTTCGGTCATACTGTCCAAATAAGGAATATAAGCCAATATCCATACTGTTAAGTATCTGTGTCCTAGCAGCTGCCATGCGTACAGATTCAATGCTGGCACACACAAGAGAAAGAACCAGGCTCAAGATCAGAGCCAGAAAGATCGTAATGCTGCCTTTTTTCACATTTCCTGCCAAGGGGTACCTCTCCTTTCCAAAACGGAAATATCAGCAGATATCACCGTTTTTTCTCATTTTCAGATCGTGTTGCTTTGTTTTGTGATTTTTGTAAGGATTTTTTTAACAAGTGCTGTAAGCTGTTCCTTAAAGATGATGACCAGACTGATCAGAACCACCAGAATCAGGATGATCTCCACAACACCCACCGCATCCTCTTCCATCGCAAATTCTTTTACATACTTCCACATATTTTCATTTGTCACCTCACATTTCCTTTCTCTGTTCTCCAGTCCTACCCTCCGTAAAAGGAAAGGCATGCCGGCAGCATGATCACCGCCATCACCACCAGGAGCATCAAGACCATCGGAAGAAGCAGTTTTGTTGCTGCTGTATCTCCTAGCACTCTTGCTTTTCTTTTTCGCTCCTCCCAGGCTTCCACGGATTCCTTTTCCAGCAGATCGGCCAGATACCTGCTTCCTTTCTGGAGGTTCTGGATCAGTAGTGTTGACAGAGTTTTATACTTTACCTGTCCGCACCGTTCTCCAAATCTCCGGTAAGCCTCTGCTTCGGAAATCCCACTGTCCATCTCATAACAGGCTACTCGGATTTCTTCGTAAGCCTCACGTTTTTTACCATCTTCTCTCTTTCCGTAATCCAGTGCTATTTTCTGGAACGCTTTTCTGGCAGTTAAGCCTGCCTGCACCAGAAGGGTAAATTTCATGATCAGTCCTGGATAATCCATCAGCATCTGTTCTCTTCTTTTTATCTGAGCATTCTGTTCTTCCCGTTTTTTTGCAATGACAGCTGCTGCCGCTGCTGCCAAACCAAGAGCTGAAAGCAGGTTTCCTGTTTTGTCTTTTGGCTGCTCCCATTCAAGATGTTTTCCATTCCATTCATCTGGAAGATAATAGTACTGCGGATCGTTTTTTTTCTGATTATATTGTACGATCATGTCCTGCAGCTCTTTCTCGCGCTGCTGTTCTTCGCTAAGTTCTGTTTCCGGTTCTTCTTCGGATCCTTCTGTTTCTTTTTCCGGCACCTGCACATACAGGGAACCGGCTTCTTCTCCGTCTACAGATACTTTGAATTTCTCTTCATAAGCACCTGTCTCCTCTTTTTCCATACGGTATCCGGATGAATAAACCTTATCTCCGCCACTTTGAAATGTCAGGAGCATACCGATGATATTTCCGGTAAGCGCTATCCGTATAAACAGTTTCTTTTCTTCCGGATTTCCGGCTTCCGGAGGCAACCGCCCCATTTTTCCTGCCAGAAACACCCCAAGGATCACCATAAATATCAAAATATGTATCCACATTATCCTCACCTACACTTCTATGTCTACAATCTTCACACCCAGCCAGTAAGACAAGCCATAGATCACCATGCAAACTGTCATGGCACAGATTCCGAAAGGATTCCCATAAAGTACATCCAAAAATCCCGGCGAAGTCAGTTTCAGATAGCAGATGATACCGGCCGGCATGATACTCATAACCATCTGTTCCGATTTCTTTGCGGCCAGCGTTGCCTCGATCTCTTTTTTTACCTCGATCTTATCACTAAGCATTCTGGCTACTTTCTGGATCACCTGCGTCATATCCCCGCCTGTTCTTTTTGCTGTATAAAATACTGCTGCGAAATTTTCAATATCTTCCACTCCGCTGCGTTTTCCCAGATCCAGGAACAGCTCTTCCACCGGAACACTCAGACGCAGCTGGCTTTCGATATACCGAAATTCATCCAGTATATCACTTCCTTTTTCATAAAGTCTCCCCAGATCCTTTACACTGGCACGCACCGCATTCTCCGCGGAATAGCCGGCCTGTACCGCCACATTCATGGCCGTCAGAGCATCCCGGAACTGGTAATTCAGCTCCCTCTGCTGCCGTGCAGTGCATTTTTTCCTCTGCATTTTCAGAAAAAGCACTGGTATTGGAAGCATAAACAGCAACACAGGAAGGCTCTGATAAAACAGATAGTCGGCTGCAGCGCATACGGCAGCTCCCTCCAGAAGATACTTTGCGGTCTCCTTCCCCGTAAAATGATACATCCTGTAATCTTTCCTCGTAGATCTCCATTTCTGATTCTTTCCTTTCCGCTCTTTCATAGTCTGATTCCTGCCCGTTTCATTTTTTCACAATGCAAAAGTTCTCCGGTTTTTACAAGTCCCTTTCCTTCTTCCCAGCGATACAGCGGCCTGGTCTGGATCTCTCCGTTTTCAAATCCACATACTTCTGTGATTTCCAGCAGCTTTCTGCTTTTATCCCGCATACGCCCGAGATGTACCAGAATGTCTACCCCGGAAGCGATCTGCCTTCGGATTGCTTCCAGGGGAAGATCGATCCCCATCAATGTCATCGTTTCAATTCGGGAAAGCATATCCTGACTGCTGTTTGCATGAAGTGTTGAAAGGCTTCCATCATGTCCCGTATTCAGGCTCTTTATATGGACTCCCTATGTTCCCATCATGCAGAAATACAATATCTGTACTTAATATACACTGTATATAACGTTATTATCTTGCCATTCCACAGTTGCAAAAAGAAAAGAGAGCCTTTCACAGCCCTCTTTCATATTGACTTTCTCATTCATTTGTCATACTTAACAGTTTGGCAACCAATGTCTCTAAACTTTTTCCCCAAAATGGGACAAAGTCTGGTATTGCACCAAATGCCATCCCAATTATTATCATTCGCCCACATTCTCTTGCAGATTCCAATGCAAATCCATAACTCAAAACACCTGTCAGAATAAATATAATTGATAAAAAGTAAAGCAAAATATTTCCCAACATCATCGGAATTTTTAATAACCAGCGAATCAATGTCATTACTGCAAGAATTAAATATAAAAACACTTTTATTATGTACTTAACCAACATTTTTAATCCCTCACTTTTTTGTCTTTCCGGACAGCAAGAATCTTGCCATCCGGACTTCCACTTTTTTGCTATCCGGGCTGCAAAATTCTTGCTATCCAATGCAGTTCATTATCCTTTCGTGTATATCATTTCCGTCAAAATCATCTCTTCTGCATCATGACAAAGGGTATTCATCCTCCTTGTCCATTCCATGTTGTCTTGCCTTTTTAATTCCTCTGTAATTCCTTCTTTCTCCATCATCTGTTTTACTAATTGTTCTTCTCTATCCCTTGCTTCTGCATCAATCTGATTCAAATGCTCGACAAGTTTTCCTTGTAACAACAATATTTGATATTTTGCCTTTCTGTGTTCCTGTAAATAGCTTTTACGAAGCATCCCATATTTCCCATAAGTTGGTTCGATATCTGTAAGTGCCAATTCTGGCAAATAATAATCACCACATAACATATAAGTAAGTCCATTTTTCTCATCATAAATTTCGTTCTGCATAAAATATTCTCCTTTTCTTCCTATAATTGGTCGTACATCTTCAACAGTGTTCCCTTTTTCATTTGACTATATTTCACCTGTAATTCTTCATATTTTTTCTGAAGACTTTCATATTCGTTTTTCGGAACACTATCGGATAATTTCTGTTCTAAACTCTTAATCCGTGCTTCCTGTGCTTTTGCAATAGCATCACTTTTAGGATTTCGCAATATCATTCCCTGTTGTTTTTCCTTCAATTCCATCATGACCTGTTTCACATTCGGATTATTATAGAAAAAACCTCTGGAAAGTCCTGTTAGTTTTGTAAGTTCAGCAACTGAAATTTTTATATTTTTTCTATACATTGTTTCAATAGCTGTTATTGCTGTTTCCGTCATTTCCGCACTTTTTTCTTTTGCCAGTGCTACCATTTTATCGTGTTTCTGCATTTTCCTTTTCCCTCCTGTATTGTGCTAATAATTCATTCATTTCATCTCGTACAGCCTTTGTATCCTCCGCTAATGCTTCGTTTCTTAACCGCCGATAATGTGGTATGGTTCGTGTATCCTTATGCCCCAACAGCCTTGCAATGCTATCATCATCTAATTTCATTTCTGTAAGTTTTACTCCAAAAGTATGTCTAAAACGATGTGTACGAAACTCAAAATAATTTCCCTTATCATCCCTGATATCATTTTCATAAATCATGATATTTACATGATATTTCAGCATTGAATCTGTATACAATTTTCCATTATCTTGCAGAAAAATATATTCTGAATCTGGATGCTCCTTTTCTGAAACTTCTATTGCTTTTCTAATCAATTCTGCCAGCTGATCGCTAACTGGTCTTTTGTATTTCCTTGTTTTCTGCTGGATAATAGTTATAAAATAATGTCCAGATTTCTCAGATAAGCAATCCCTTCGCAAAGTCAACGTATCCTCTATTCTTGTACCGAGCATCTGATGTATTATTAAACATCTGCCTAACTGGGGCTTTAATTTTGTTAATGCACAATTAAATCTTCTGATTTCTGCATCTGAATACGCTTCTGGTAAAGCGTTGTCATATGCTCTGCAATCACTGGACAGAAAAAGGTTGCATATATTTCCTATTTCCAGTTCACGCCCTATTTCATCCAACAGATTATCCAAAACCGACAGCTCTGTCGTGTAACTGACTGATGTAAGACCGGTATCCGTTTTTATATAAACCAGATAATCTTCTATCATATCCCTGCTAATTTCTGTAAAGTGCTTTACTTCTGGGAATCGATCATACATGAAACTAGCAAACCGACGGAATCCACGCAATTCACCTTTTATACTACCCATTGCTTTTGTCTGGCAGTGGCTATACAATATTTTCTTTATTATCTCTTTAAATTCTTTCTGCCTGATCTCACGAAAATCTAATCTATATCTTCCACGAATCGGATTACTCCTTGGCACAATATCCAACTTTCTCATATCCCATACATCTTTTTCATTTTCTGGAATATCTGCTGTTTTACACTTCACAACATACTCATAATACATTTTCAGAAAAGAAATCTGAGCGCTACTTTGTTGCTCAACATTCCGCCTATCCGGTCTATTTCTTCTAACATACAGCGCCAATCCTTTTTTATATAAAAATGCTTTATAACTTCTCTCCAGTTCTTCCCATTTTTTATCAGTGATGCTGCTACAACTTGTACACTTCTCATTCAGAAATTCTTTCAACAGATCAAATCTGTAAATATCATTTACTACTGTTGATAATGACAAACGTCTACATCTATCATCGATATACCCATAAATCTCATCCTGCATCTTTTCATTATGAATCTCTGATATGTAGTACACCCTGTTTTCCTTCCATTTCAGTCCTGCCAACTGTTTTTCTGTAGCTTGTTGATAACAGTCATACGAAATCAAATTAATATTACCTTTCATCATCTTCTGCTCCTTTCAATTTAAATGACTGATTTTTAGAGAAATATTTATCTTCAGCCGATACAATACGTTCCGGCATGAAATCAATGTACTGTTTTGTCATATTCTCACTTGAATGTCCTAGATAATCTCGTACCCCTTGTATAGAAACCCCATTTCCGTACATTGAAGTTGCAAGGTTATGTCTGTAATCGTGTGCTCTAAAGATATAATCTCCGCAGGCAATCCCACGAACCTTACACTCCCGAATCATCTGATTTGAAAATGTCTGTCCATTAAATGCACCACCCTTTTTATTTTTGAATAAATACTCCCCATTTTTTATTCCGTACTTTTTTTCATAATCATTCACCAGTCCAACCAATAAACTGGGAACAGGAATGACTTTTTCTCTCCGCATTTTGCTTTGATATATGCGCATCCAATTCTCATTGCCTTGTGAATAAAAGGCTCCCGATTTTATTGTACAAACCTCGCTTTTCCTAATTCCTGTGCAAAACAAAATCAAATACATCAACTGTAAATGCTCTGGGAATGCCGGCAGCTCCTTAATCAGATGAGCAATTGTTTTTTCTGGAACACTTCTTTCATTGTGTTCTGAAAAACCTTTTTTTAAAAATCGTTCCGGATAAAACTTCAACACTTCAATATTTTTCATTTTCAAAAACTGTAGAAATGTATGCATATGTGTGATATATCGGTTAAAAGTAGAATACTTAATATCGGACTTATCCAAAACAGACACATAACCCTCTATATCTTGTATCTCCAGTTCAGTTACTTTCTTACTCTGTCCATCCAGATATTTTAAAAATTGTGAAATAAAACTTATTGTATTTCGGATATTTGATAAAGACAGATCCGATATCCCGACCAAATATTTTGTGTATAATTGTAAATACCAACGATTTTCTTTTTCGTAAATATTAATAAATGAAAGGCTTTTAACAGGTGAACTGGCATTGATTCTCGATTTATCAAACTGAAACCTATCCATATACCAGATACACGCTCGCCAATTTGTCTCTGAATCTGTCAGAAATAACGTTCTTCTCGCAAACTCAACAATCTTAGAAGCCTGTTTTTTTATAATTTCCGACTCCTTGTTTAAATACAGATAAAATCTGTTTTCGTCTGCCTGTTCCATTTCTTCAATATCATCTATTCCGTACTTATCGCAAAACCGTATAAGTGCTTTTAATGGTTCTAAAAAATATCTTCGATGTCTTTGTACCTTATCCATATTCAGAATTTCACACAGCAATATTTTTGTCTGTCGCACCAACTGTGATGAATGTATCCCCGTTAAGTCCCATAACAAATCATTCTTATCGACCACCTGACGAAAAGATTGTGCTTTCTTCTTATTGGGGACATACAGCAAAAACAATTTGTCTTGCTTAAAAAACTCCTGTTCTACAGAGAAGGGCTTTCCTTGTGAATAGACATCTGGCATATTTTCTATTTTTAAACGATCAAATAAGCTCAGTAATTCCTCTTTATATTTTTCTGAAATATCCTCTTTTTCAAGAGAATCCATATACATTTTTCTCGTTTCATAGTTAATATCTGCAGTACACTGTATATCTGTATACTGAAAAAATTTGTATAACCGGTTATAGTATTTTGCTTCTCCAGTCGTAACTAAAGATATTTCTTCCTTTAATTTCTCAGATATTTTTTCCTGATATAACTTCGGAACAATTTTTAATACTGCCAAGGTAATCCCTCCTTCCTTTTACAGAAAATCTGCAATTTGGTATAAATCTTCATTATTTGAGTAGTATTGATCTGTCGCTTCTATCAATCGTTCATTATTTTCACCCAAGTATTTAATGGTAGTTTCAACTTTCTTATGCCCCAGGGCAAAACGAATGTCATTCAAATCCCATCCTTCTTTTCTTCTTTCCTCCGCAAAATAGTGTCGGAGCTGATGCGGATGGGAATTGATATCCGTTTTTTTGGATAGCCTTTTCAACATGCTATACACAGAAGCCGCATCTAATGGCTCTCCTTTGTTTTTTCCAGTTAATTTTGTAAATAGATACTCCGAGTTCATCAGACTTTTTCGGTTATCAGAAATGTACTTAACCAAGAACTCAAAAGTTGTATTACTTAACAAAGCCATTCTATATTCTGCATTTTTTGCTCTTGCCAAGTTGGTATTGGATTCACGATACCTTACCCGAACCGTCCTTCTTTCAAAATCAATATCTTCGGTATAATGGATTCCCAGAATTTCCCCTAATCTAAGACCGGTTTCTGCCATCATTGCTATCAGCAATCGATCTCTATCATTCGTACAGGCATTTATCAGCTCCTGTATTTCTTCGGATGTTATTTCTTCCAGATTAGGTTCTTCTTCTTTGAAGAAACCTTTAAACGAATTCACTGCATTTTGATGATTTACTCCCATACTGTCAAAATATGATACTTTTTTTACTCGTAAGACTTTAAGCATTGGCAAAACATCTTCCAGTGCCAAAAACTGGTAGTATCTGAAGACTGCACCAAGATACATATTGCAGGTCTTATTGCTCGTCTGTGTATTATGCTCAGTATGCTTTCCACTCTTAACCCAATACAAGAAATCAATAAAATGTTTATTCTGCTCTGAATAGGATAGCAATGTAATCTCATCCAATCCTATCGTTTGCTCCTGCAGATAATTGTAATAATATGAAAGTGCGAAGGCTGCGGATTTTACAGTATTCGGAGAAGCATTAATCTGATCCAGATGCTTCAAATACTTTGATGGAAGAATTTCAATTTCTTCAATATCAGAAATAATCAAAAAACGTGGTCTATTATCTTTCAAAACCGAAACAACCCTATATTTCAATCCACAGCCCTCCTTCCTTTCTTTTCGATTCGTTTGACTTCTTTGACTTCTTGATTTACATTATACACAAAGATATCAAAATGTCAATTACGTTTTTGACTTCTTTGACTTTTAAGAGAATATCAATAAAGCATTTTTTGATTTCTTTATGTTTTAAATTGATTTTTAGGGATATAATTGATAAAATAAAATACAAGAAGTCAATTTATACAAAGTCAAAGAAGTCAAGAGGAGATTTGAATGAACGAATTTATATCAAATTCAGGCACACTAATAAATCCTGACAGCGTTTACGATCAGGAAAGATTCATCAATATACTTCAAATCATTTTACAGAAAAAAACACAAAAAGAATTATCTGAACAAACAGGCTTAAATAATGCAACCATTTCACGAATGCTCAACGGTGTCCGATCTGGAAGACCATATAAAAGCACTATTGATAAAATTGCAAAAGCCATTGATGATCCAGAACTTATCCAAGAATTATATGATGCAACGGGATATTCTTCTAAAAAAATACGGGAACGAAAAAAGATAATTGCAGACAATGGATTTTCTTTGGATCTCTCTACTGTTCAGGTGCATGAAAAGTTTTTTTCTACCTTAATGCGTGGACTTTCCATGATGACAAGTCTTCATAAAGTTGAATGGACAATAAAATCTGGAACGCCCAGATCATACGATTATTTAATTGAATTAAAAGAGGGAAATATAGATTATTGGTATATTAGATATGTAGATAGAATTACTTCTGATGAAGAAAGGAAAAAAGCCTTAACTGCCATTTATGGAGAATTTGCAAAATTGAAATTGGGCGGAAAAATCAAAGTTTCTTGCGCCACTCCTTCTTACGAAGATTATGATTATTTTATTACAATTCCGCCATACCAATTAAATACAAATGCTTCTATTATACATTTTGATTCTGAACTCGAAAGATTTGCAGACGAAACCTTTTTAGAGACAGCTTTACCACTTAAAGAAAATATTCCTGTTAAGGATTTTTGTAATCTTACCGAATCACTGATACTATAACTTTTTGGTTTTATCACAGAGAGAGTTGCTTATGGCTCTCTCTTTTTTTAACGCTTCCTCCTCCCATGTTCTAACTCATTATGGCAAATCATTTTCTAAAGCAAGTATCGCCTAGAGTAACTCAAAATCCCATTTCTGGATTATGATTCTCTGACGAACTTAATGGAGATTACGATTCCCCATACCCTCAATATCACAAAATATCAAATTTTGCTATTAGCTCATAATAAATTTTCGCAGCTATCTGTTTTTGCACTCATAGTTATCAAAAGCTTTTTATAACCATCTGCTTCTACCAGTAACAAAATGTCAATAGTTTTTTAATCACTTTTTCAAAAAAGGCAAAAAAATAGAACGTATAGATTATTTCCATACGCTCTATCTCACATTTCATATTAAATTTTTGAATTCTACAAACTGTAATTTGGTGTGTGCTTTATAAATTTTTTCCAATCCACTCAAGTTCGTTCATGGAATCCTTATTTTTTTCAAGTTCATCTCTGGCTGTTGCATAATATGATTTTTTGAAAAGCATATCCCATGAAAGATATTTTGCCATACAGTCAAACTGCTTATCAATCAGCTCATACTGGATGCTGCCTACGGGAGAACCACCTACAACAATTGTGCCAACTTTTTTGTTTTTTAACTGCAATCCACGGCAGTAGCACTTATCAATGATAAGTTTCAATTGTGCTGACATTCCCCACCAATAAACTGGTGTAGCAAAAAGAATCATATCTGCGGCAGCAATTTTATCAATGGTAGAATTTGTATCATCCTTATCGACGCATCCCTTAGAGCATTGACAGACACCACATCCCTTGCATGGTGCAATGTTGAGTTTGTCGGGTTCAATGATTTCAATTTCATTCTTTTCTGACGCTCCTTTTATAAATGCATTGATTGCTGCCAGCGTATTTCCTTTTCTGGCACTTCCATTAATGATTACAATTTTCATGCGTGTATCCTCCAACTTCCGATTTGTTACTCACATGATATCATATTTTTTCTTCAATTACATCCACCTAATTTTAATACACTGCCTGTCGACTTGCTTCTGTAACCAGCATCCGGTTAATCTTCTCCTGCATTGTTTCCTTTGCATTTTCATTGAAATGATAACGGACAACATAGACTGTCTTCCCGATTTTCTTTGTAAATGTGTTACCCTCTGTTTTTGTATTCATCATTTTTTCCATAATCATTTCTCCTTTCTTTTGGAGCCCCAGCAGAGAGTCATTCCATTGGTCTCTGTCAGAACATTATTCTTTAAATCAGGCCCAAAATGGGCACTTCCAGTTTCACAGGCTACCTATATATAGCCTTTTCATTTTTGCTTGCAAAAAGCCTTGTGATCACAGCACTTTTTTAACGTAAAAAGCGTTTTAATATGATGCAGCCAACGACAAGAAGCATATCTAACAAATATCATTGTCTATCACTTCTGTTTTCTCTGCCGATATCTCTCTGGTTAATGCCTAATAATCTTCCCTGCCAGACAAGACGATAAGTACAGCGTTTGCTTCTATCGTGTTTCCAAATACTTTCTTCCATCATCCGATGGTTCTTCATCAAGTTCCGGTCCGTGACGTTTACAGATATCTAAAAACATTGTCCGGCAGGCAGAATCGGCTGCAGATTCAAAATTTTATTATTCAAAAATAAATAAAAATGGATTCCACCAAAATACCCATCACCAAAAATGTACTGGACACTTCTATTCATTATATTTGCACCAACAACTTGAAGTTATCTTCCTGCTTACGACTTTCCAACAACATAAACTCCAAATATCATTTTGATAATATAAAGATACTTCTTTCTTACCCCAGAGCAAGATCCACCTGTGTTTAACAATATTGTCTTTCATCACAATATTCTCTCATCAGGTTTTCATCTTGCTGGGGATTCCCCAAACCCATTTTTCTATTTATGCCGAGGTCTCAGTACACACTAGAGCAAGATCCACCCCGGTAATACCATATCGCTATTTTAGCAATATGATATTTTCCGGATGTAGGATTCTTGCTGAGGATTGTGCTCCCCAGTTCCTCACATTCAGCATAAATATATAATTGGTTCCTCGAATTTCTTCGGTCACAGCACAGGGAGAAAAAATAGGCTAAACAGCCCTATATCCCTGTGAAATCACCATGTGATTATAAAAACAGCAAGGACAGGAAGTGTGGATACACTTCCGCAAAATTGCCAATTTCGGAGCCATATCCAAAATTGAAAAATACATAAAAATCAAAAATCCGATACCTTACTCGATATCCAAATTTATAATTTTTTCAG
Source organism: Blautia sp. MSK.18.38 (assembly GCF_024460535.1). NCBI lineage: Bacteria > Bacillati > Bacillota > Clostridia > Lachnospirales > Lachnospiraceae > Blautia > Blautia sp. MSK.18.38. The sequence continues at coordinate 69,495 of NZ_JANFYP010000001.1, forward strand.
ATTACAAAAAAACCAATATGAAAATTTTACAAATTTTGTAATACTTGTAAAATTCCCATATTGGTTTTCATTCATCTTTTATGGATTTGGAATATTCTATGTTTTCAAATATTTTACTTTGAGCAAAAAACAGCTCTATAAACTTTTATCATTGCATTTTCTGGTATAATTTCATCAACTCTCCCACACAATCTGCTTCCGTCATTTTTGTACTAAAGCCATACGCAGCCATAACAGCTTTATCATTTGCAGTATGTGCTCGCCGTAACTCGGCTGGCATTGTTAAAGGATCATATAAAGCCGCAAGATTACTATTAGGATATAATGTTCTTGCTTTCAAAATTTCCTGTGCCGATTTTTCAATTTGTTCCCGATTCTTCTCCGTTACTACAGGCCACGGGAAATTGTTATACACTATTGTGTTTGAATAACTATAATCACTTTTTAATCTTCCACACACTGCTCGCATCCATGCCATATGAACATTCGACATCAATACACCAAATTCATAAAATGATGCATTTGGCATAGTGAATAATTTGTCTCCCGGAATAATTTCACCATCTAAATAATCCATTGGAATATATCTACGATTCTGAGAAGAAACTTTGGGAATCGCAATATATTGATTTTTATGTTCAAGTATTGATGCAAATAAAGTTGGATTCTCAGCCGCTTTTTTTGTGTTCGCTCTTGTACTACTAAGTCTAAATTCACGTACTTTATTCACCCGTTCTAATATCATCGGACATTTTTTTAATAATCCAGGATCAGCTCCAACAAGCCAAATACAATATCTCGGCTTTCGATCAATAAAATCTTTTCCCATCATATAATGTCTAAAAAACGGAGAAGCTTGTGGTTCTTTTTCCAAAAACTCTTCCTTTTCCTCTTCCGTCAATATTAAAAATCCACCATCAATTGCTTGCCCACCTAATGCTATTTCAGGAACATTACACAATGGTTTCATTCTTTTTTCAATGAATATATTTTCTGCATCAAGCAAATATCCATTAATATTATTCGCCGGAATTGCGTTCTCACCTGAATAAATTATTTTCTGCTTATTATTTACAGCTCTGCTAAAGCCAACAATTACACAATGAACATGCGCTTTTATTGACGCTTCACTATCCCATATAAATGTTCTGTATGCAAAATCAATATGTACACCTGATTCAAAAAGCGGTTTCCAGAGAATCGAAACACTTTCTCCCTGTGTAATTGAATTAGTTGATACCAATGCTGCTCTGATATTATAATTTTCCATATAGTCAGCTGCTTTTTTATACCAGCAACTAACATAATCAAGATTTCCTATACTCTTCCATCCTTCAAATATCTTCTCAACATCTTCCTTCTGCTCCGACGCCATCCAACGTGCTCCTACAAATGGCGGATTTCCCATTATAAACGATAATTTTTCTGCAGGAATTACATCATTCCAATCAATTCTTAATGCATTTCCTTCTGTGATATTTACATATGTCTTTAAAGGAAGAAAATCATCATTAAATCCATACACAATATTTTTCGTTTCTTCCAACATTTGAGATTCTGCAATCCATAAAGCCGTTTTTGCAACTGTAACTGCAAAATCGTTAATCTCTATTCCATAAAATTGCTGAATAGAAACTCTAATTGGATTATTTACCTCTACCAATGTCATTTGTCCGCCAACTTTTTCCTTTATCACCTCATTCTCCAAACGACGAAGCGACAGGTATGTTTCTGTAAGGAAATTTCCGGAACCACACGCAGGATCAAAAAATGTAAGTGATGCCAATTTATTTTGGAATTCTTCCAATTTTTTATCTCTGGTACGCTTCACTTGAATTGCTCTAATACTATCAAATTCCTTTTGCAAATCTTCCAAAAAAAGCGGACTAATAACTTTATGAATATTTTCAATAGATGTATAATGCATTCCTCCTGAACGTCTGGTCTCAGGATTTAATGTAGATTCAAATACCGCTCCAAATATAGTTGGAGAAATATCACTCCAATCAAAATCTTCTGACGCTTTTGTAAGAAGTAATTCTTTAATTTCCTCTGTAAAAGGTGGTATCTCAATAGTTTCATCAGCAAATAACCCACCATTTACATACGGGAACTGAGCAAGTTCTTCCTCCAAATACTCGTCTCGCTCTGATACAGGTGTATCCAATATCTTAAATAATTCTATTAAAGCTCTCCGGCAATCCTTTACTTCATATGTTTCCAAATAATCATGGAACATATTTCTCTTTCCAAAAATACCAGCATCTTCTGCATACAAGCAAAAAACAATTCGCACACATAAAGCATTCAGGCTCTTTAGTTTATGCTCTCTTTTTTCTTTCTGCTCAAATGTTTCATCCTTTTCCTTAATATCTGGTATACGATATTGTTTTAAAAACGCATCATAAAGAAGCCCAACAATACCTCCTGCTTTTATTGATACTTCCATTTCATGCGATATTGTCTTTACTTCCTTTTTCACCAAGAAGTCCAACAATGGATATTTGCTTTGTAATTCATCTAAAGCAATCTTTGTCGGTTCTGGCTGTTTCTGGTTCATATCATAAATCCAAATTTCAGCAAAATTTGACGTAACAATCCACCGAGCTCTTTCATCAAAAGTCAGCTTCCCATTATATCTGTCTGCCTGTTCAAATGGAGTAAGATCAACATCTCCTGAATTCCTGATTTTCTGATCCAATGCTTTTCCAAGACTCTTCTGTTCAATAATTACTCGTGTTTCAGGAATATATACATCAATACGTTTTGTATTTCCATCAATTACAACTTTCTTTTCAAAGTTCAAACGTTCTGTCACATTATCCATTCCCAAAACATTCGTCAATAAATCAATCCAATAAGAACGTCCATCTTCATCTTCTTTCCCTTTTCCCATCCATCGGTTTACAAATTGACGGGCAGCCTCTCTTTGTTCTGCATCTGTCATGCTTTTTCCTCCTAAATAATCGTACATTCACAAATCTTTCTCCGACTATTTTTACATATCATATCCACAGTATATCATAAAATTATTACAGAACAGCATTCATATATCATTATTTGTATTTTGTCTACACACAAGGAACTTCTACCGCCAAATCATAATAATATTGATACATGATCATGTTATCTTTTGCTTCTATATACACTCTCTGAGCTTCTTTCATCAAGTTATTCCAAATATCTTTGCATTCACTAGGAGCCGAATCTAAAAACCACATATTATTAAATGACATTTCTATCGTCCCCCATAAATCATCTTCTTTACGCTCAGTTTTTATATTCATCTGCATATTTCGGGCAATTTCCAATGCATCTTTTTGTAAAAAAGTAAATTTCACTACTTTTTGAGGATCTGGAACTTTCTTAAAACGACGCATATGAGCTTCTGCCTTTTTTATAATTGTTTCCAATTGTTCATCATGCCATTTTTTATCCTCTAGTATCTCTTCTTCTGACATTTGCGCTTTTTCTGCATTAATTTCTCTTTGCATTTCTTCCAATTCACGCTGTGCAATATCATAATATTTCTTTTCAATCACCATAATCTCCCAACTCCATAAAAAAAGAAACAGTCAACATTTTCGTTACAACTGTTTCCTTTATTTTTGAAGTCCCCGGAGCATTTGTATCACTACATTCTGTTCTTTTTCATCAAGATTATTCCAAATATTCAGAACCTCTTGTTGTGATTCTGATAAGCTTACTGGAACATCCATTCCGGCAAAGAATTGTGCCATTGTTACTCCCAGTGCATCACATATCTTTTCTACAGTAGGCATAGTGGGTAAACTTTCTTTAGCAATAATTTTTCCAATCGAAGATTGAGATATACCAGTCAATTGTGACAGCCGATATTTACTCATATCACGTTTTTTACATAAAGCTATAATATTGTCCGCAATATAATCCTCTGTACGCAAGTAAATACACCTCTTTCCGATAGTAGTTACCTTAATTGTAACTAGAAATCCGAAAAAATATTAGAGATGTATCTTACAAGTATTTACTAAGGGAAACAGTAGTATTAAAACAAAAAAAATAGAACTATATAAAGTTGTATTCCATTAATGTCAGCTTATTATCTAAATGCTCATATTCTCTTTGTATTTCTTCAATTTTATCATATAGTTTCAACACTGTCGAACCCTTTATCATTTTATTTTCTTGGCACATCTGCCGGAATTTTTCTTTGTACTCCCCGCAGTATTCTTCCTTTTTCCTCTAATCCTCCAGTGTTTTGATTTCCTCTTTATCTGCCATGTATTTTCCTCCCAGACATAATTTTTAATACATAAATGATAACCCTTTTTTCGCTGTTGTTCAATTACAACTCATCGCCTTTTTCTCCCATCAATCGACAATCTTCTTTTTGCTATATACATATGATATACTTCTCTTTATACAACCAATTGCTGTTGTGTAGCTCACCATTTTTTCTATCTACAACACAAAAAAGTCAAGTTGTGATGGAAAGGAGGTGAGGACATGGAAATAAATTATGCACTTATAGGCAAACGTATAAGAGAAACCCGCAAACAACGAGGATTATCTGCCGAGGAGCTGGCTGAAATTGCTGATCTTTCTACTGTTTATATAAGCTATATAGAAAATGCCAAGCGTAAACCCAGTTTAGAATCTTTAATCAAAATTAGCAACGCACTTGAAATTACTATTGATGAATTACTCTATGGGAACTTGTTATACAATCCTACTGAATATCAAACTGACATTGATTTATTAATGGCAGATTGTACCAGCACTGAAAAACGTTACATATTCGAGGTTCTTTCAGCCATAAAAAACATTTTACGAATCAATGATTGGCATCTATCCTCAAAACACAATTACGATGCTGATAACCTGAATGATTATTAAATCATTCAATAACAATCAAATATCTATTTCTACATAAACCATCCGTTAATCACTTAACCGATGGTTTATGTCTTTTTCAATCCAAAAATTCTATGATAGTTATATCAACTATAAAGGATGTCGCTATTGATGAAAGAAAGTGAAGAACGAAGCAGTAATATTGATGAACAGAAAGCCAGAATCCGGCAAAGATACAAAGGTATTGATCCAGAAGAACTGGAAGTAATTCCGGCACTTCCACCAGAGGATATTTTTAAAACAGAAAAAAAACTACGAGTAGCTGTATATGCAAGGGTATCTACGGATGATCCACGCCAAACATCCTCATATGAATTGCAGAAAAATCATTATCAGGATGTAGTAAATAAAAATCCGAATTGGATGCTTGTAGAAATATATGCCGACGAAGGCATTTCCGGCACTTCGCTTCAACATAGAGATGCATTCAAAAAAATGATTGAAGATTGTGAAGCCGGAAAAATTGATTTAATCATAACAAAAAGTGTATCCCGATTTGCAAGAAACGTTGTTGACTGTATCCGATATGTACGAGAGCTTTCTTCACTCCGTCCACCCGTCGGTGTATTTTTTGAAACAGAGCATTTAAATACTCTTGATCCCAAAAGCGAAATGATTCTGTCATTCATGTCAACACTTGCGCAGGAAGAAAGTCATACCAAAAGTGAAATTATGAATTCTTCCATTGAAATGCGTTTTCGTCGGGGAATATTCCTTACACCTCCTCTGCTCGGATATGACCAAGACGAAAATGGAGATCTTGTAATCAATCCACATGAAGCTAAAATTGTGCAGCTTATTTTTTATATGTATCTGAATGGAAGCAGTACTCAACAAATTGCTGATTCTTTGACAGAACTCGGTTGTAAAACAAAAAAGAATAATGATGTCTGGTCATCCAGTACCATACTACAAATCCTTCAAAATGAACGCCATTGTGGGGATGTTCTGGCGAGAAAAACATGGACTCCAAATTATCTTGACCATAAATCAAGGAAAAACAATCAAGACCGTAATCAATACAGAAAAGTCGGACATCACGAAGCTATTATCTCCCGAGATGATTTCATAGCTGTTCAAAAATTAATTACAAATGCGAAATATGGAAATAAAGAGATTTTACCAGAATTACATGTGATACAAGAAGGCTCTCTAAGTGGATTTATAAGCATTAATCCAAGATGGTCTGGATTTAAAGCCAGAGACTACTTTGAAGCATCTCAAAGCGTCCTTAAACCGGCAAATATGAATGTACCTGATACAATTACTGCTTCCGCCGGTTCCTTCGATTTAAGAGACTATGAAGTTGCCAGAGGACAATTTTTCTCCTCTGTTGGTCGGATTTCTGTTTCTTTTTCATATAAACAGATCTCTTTTAACAAAGATGCTATACGGAAATTTCCAAACATAAAATTTGTCGAACTGCTAATACACCCAAGCTCAAAACTACTTGCTATCCGACCATGTTCCTCTGAAACAAAAAATAAAGTGCAGTGGTCACGTCTCAAAGATGGTCAACTTATTCCAAAACCAATTTCCGGCGCTGCATTTTTGCCAACATTATACGAGATATTTAAATGGGACAAAAAATGCAAATATAGAATATTAGGAGTTGCCCACCAAAAAGACAATGAAAATGTCCTTATTTTCAACATGGACGATACAGAAATACGAATACCGACAAATACCAACGACGTATCCGCCCCCAACAATAACACGCCTGATACAATATCTGATTCTAAGAGTGTGTTAGCTTATCCTGCCGACTGGATGAATAGCTTCGGTAATAATTACTATACTCAGTCTCAAGCGCCAGAATTAACAGAATTTACAGCGGACAAAAACTGGCAGACTGCTTCAGAAAGTAAACCTTATAAAGAACCCGAGCTACAAACCACTCCCAAAGAAACCATTATACAAAATATAAAGAATATTATTACAGAAATTAAAGGAGACACCCAATGAGCGAGCAACCTATAAATCAATGGAATATGACTACAGAACCTTCTGATATGATGAAAATCAACACACCTATGCCAATAACAGTCGCACCCAGCCCCTCAAATCAAATGGAAGTCATTGACGATGATTCTTTCAGCTATGACGGTTATCAAGTTGTACGTGGCGAATTCTTCGCTCATATTTACGAACCTTCGTTTACGTTTAATAACTACAAGGTATCTGTAAATACCGCCTGCATAAAAAAACTACCCGATGTCGAATATGTGCAAATATTAGTCAATCCCATTGAAAAAAAACTGGCTGTCCGTCCCTGTCGAGAAGAAGAAAAAGACTCTTTTCGTTGGTGTTCCTCTGGAAAAAAGCGTTCGCCAAAACAAATCACCTGTCGAATTTTCTTTGCTAAAGTGATATCTCTCATGGACTGGAATCCTAATTATCGGTACAAGATTCTCGGCAAACTAATTCGTTCTGGCAATGAAATACTGTTCATTTTCGATTTAACTTCACCTGAAATATTTCCTCGTACACTAAAAGACAATGGAACTGTAACCACTGCTAGGACACCTTCTTATCCTGAAGAATGGAAGAATCAGTTCGGTATTCCAGTGGAAGAACATCAAAAATCAATGCAAGTCAATATATTTGAAGGCTACGCAGTATTTGACATACAAGAAAAGAAGAAGGCAACTGATAAATCCATAGAAAAAGCAAAAGAACCATCAACAACAGAAAGTGAGGAAAAATCCTATGAACAACAAACACTCTTCCCATCCACTAATATGTATTGACTTTAAAAAGAATCGTATACGAATCCACCGCAATACACTCCGTCAAATTGGTAACCCAGAATATATTCAACTTCTTGTTAATCCTGATCAAAAAATGATAGGTATAAAGGCTAGTTGTGCAGAGGATAAATTGGCACATAAAGTTAAGGATTATTTTGTCATCAATGGTAACAGTTATGAATTGTACAGCCGAGAATTACTATATTCACTTTCCCAGCTTAACCTTTCTTGGGAGAAATTTAACATTTTTCGTTTAGAAGGCAATATTTACCCAAATAAGAAAATAGCTCTATTTTCCATGGATAACATCATCACAAAACTGCCACAAACAGAATTCAAATCAGAAATAATGGGAGATGAGTATGCGCAATTATAGTATATATACATTAAAAACAAAATTAGAATTCACCAATTTGTATCAATATCTCAGTGAAAAAGATTATAAACAACTTGAACAACAGATATTATGTCATTCCTATCACACCCCAATCTGCACATGGAATGGTATTGTCATTAATGGTATAGAAGCGTATGAATTATTTCGTAAACACAGTATTCCTTTCCGAATAAAAAGACTCCATTTTTCCAGTAAAGAAGATGTAATTTCATGGATATGTACTGACCAACTTAAACGAGAGGATTTAACCAATATCAATAAAAAATACCTGATTGGGAAAAAATATGATGCTGAAAAAATTTTAGTTTCAAGACAACTTTCATCTACGAATAAATCTCATATTTCCGGTGCAAGCATCGCAGCGAAAAAAATATCCGAAGAATGTAATGTAGCAATGGCTACCGTTTACAAATATTCTGCTTACAGTAGTGCACTAGATATAATTGATGAAAAAGTTCCCGATTTTGTCAAACGAGTTCGTTCTGGTCAGCTCTGGATTTCCCAAGCTAATATTATTGAGCTTTCAGGATTATCAAAAGAGCAGCTTTTAAGCCTAAATAACTACCTTCTTGCCGAAAAGATAGAACATCTCAGTTATCATGATATGAAAAGGGAATTACTATGGAATAATTACGCCAAACCGATGTTAAGGAAAGAATCTTCCGTTTCTATTCCTTCAATACGCAACCTGCCACAATTTGATCCAGATGCGGAAATTGCAAGTCTTACATTGACGATTCCCTCGTGGAACAGTTCTATCGAAAGAGTATTAAAAGTTTCAGATTTTAAAATTGCATCTGATACAGCAAAATATAAGCTTAAATATCAGCTTATGTGCCTAATATCAACAACAAATAATATTTTAAAAAAATTGGAGGAAATATAATTATGGATGGAAATACCGAAGATTTACAAAAGTTTGTTCCCCAAGTGCATTTTGAGCAAATACCTATTAAAAATTTATGTTCAAATCAAGATTATCAACGTAATCTTTCCATCAAACACGTTCAGCGTGCTGCAGCTAATTTTGACCTTTATCAGATAAACCCTGTAAAAGTAAGTAGACGTGATGGGATAAATTATGTGTTCAACGGACAACACACTATAGAGATTGTTGCTCTCGTCTCTGGATCAAGAGAAACTCCTGTCTGGTGTATGGTTTATGATAATCTTGTTTACACCCAAGAAGCAGATATTTTTGCAAATCAGATGAAATATGTCAAATCGTTATTACCTTATGAAATATTCATGGCTAATATTGAAGCTGGTAATGATAGAGAACTTATTATTCGTGACCTTGTTGAATCATATGATCTCACTATTACTTCTTCCTCTCGCCCCGGAGGTATATGTGCTGTATCCACTTTAATTAATATCTATGAAAAATATGGTTTTCACACTCTTGATCGTGTTTTACGCCTTTGTGTTGCCACATGGGAAGGTGCGCCTATGTCCTTTAGTTCCAATATGCTTAATGCTATTGCCCGTTTGGATAATGCTTATGGAGAAACAATGAAAGATGACACCTTTAAAGAAAAAGTTGGGCGTGTCTCTGTCAGGGAAATCAGTCGTACTGCCAGAGAACGTCGTGCCGGTTCATTAGGATTCGCAGAAGCTCTTTTACTAGAATACAATAAAAAATCCAAGTATTCACTTCCTTTTGAGAAATTATACACTCATAAAACACCCAAAAAAAGAGAACCATCAACTGAAGATGAATCCGGTCAAAGTTCCACTCCAGAAGGTCAGTTAGATTTATTTTCTACGGATCAAGAGAATACTCAGGCTCTGCCAAACGAATAGCGCAGAGCCTTCAGCCTTTATTCTATCCATACTTTCAAAAGAACACCATGCTTTAAGGCTCTCTTTCATGCAATCACTATGTTATCTTATCCCAAATTCATCATCCGCTCCATCCGCCACCTTATATATGAATACCCATTCCAAATATTTGCTTTTACCGGATACTCTTTCCTGTAAACAAATACAGTGTGATATTTAACAAAATGTGTTCTACACCAATTATGTATATCTTTCATATATATGTTATTTATACCATTCACCCACTGTTCTAAAGACCATATGTCTTTATCTGACACTAACTCCATTATGAACAGTACATTATAATATTGAATGACACCTACTCTCTTCCGTTCCTCTATTAACCTTTTACACAATAATCTATACTTAATGTTCATATCGTTCCTATGTCTCTCCCTCTAATCTATATTTTCCATCCTTATATACGTTATATATATAATTATTATATAGTACATATAAGGCTCTGCAGCATATCCACTGCCTCTCCTCCACGGACTTCCCCTACAATTATCCTATCCGGTCTCATTCGAAGGGCTGACCGGATCAGATCTCGGATCGTTACTGACACCGCGCCCGCCATATTGGCCATTTTTGCCTCCAGACATACCAGGTTATCAATTCCCCGGATCTTAAGCTCCGCATTATCTTCAATGGTGATCAGGCGCTCATCTTTTGGAATATATTCTGTAACAGCTCCAAGGAATGTTGTTTTTCCACTGCCTGTACCTCCACCGATCACAATAGAATATCTTGCCTGAACAAGTTTTTTTAAAAACTGTGCACATTCTTCGGTGATGCTTCCAAAAGCGATCAGTTTTTCCATTGTGATAGGATCATCCGGAAAACGACGGATCGTCAGGATCGGACCATTCAGAGCAACCGGATAAACCACTGCATTCACACGTGCTCCGTTTTCCAGCCTTGCATCTACAATGGGCATGGACTCGTTGACAACCCGGTTACAGCGCCCTACGATCTGCTGGATCACATCCTCCAGCTTCTCTTCTGACGTGAAGACCTTATTCCATCTGGTCAATTTTCCTCCACGTTCCACAAAAATATGATCCGGACCATTTACCATGATCTCCGTAACACTTTCATCATCGATCAGTTCCTGCAGAACATCCAGCTTGCGCACAGAACAGAACAGCTCCTGTCTGAGCTCTACTTTCTCCTTCAGTGAAAGAAACAGTTCCCTTGCCTGAGTTAATATCAGTTCATCGATCACCCCCAGGATCTCATCATCGGACAGCTCTCTGGAAACATCCAGCTGTTCCATGAGCAGATCATACATTTCCCGGAATTTTTCTCTGTTCATGACCGCTCCTTTCTCAAAAGTTCACGGATATAATCTCCCAGTTCACTCCAGACCAACTGTTCTACGTAAGCGTCAGAAGAGATCCTATCCATATGAAAGGGCAGATGCACCTTTTCTGTTTTTTCCAGGATCTTTTCTTTATTCCAGATACGCAGAAGATTTTCGAATTGTGTCACCTTACAGACAGAAAGTGTGTCATTCAAAACCGGCATATAGATTTTTCTGCACATTTCCAGAAGCCGGAAATCCTCATCTCCATTTTCTCCCATATCCAGGATCAGCACTTCATAGGAACTGTGAAGTACGATCTCCTGCAACAGCCGCTCCCAGTCTTCCCAGTCCACGGTCCGGATATCTGAAGGTGTTCTTACAGGCGGTATAAAATCCAGATTGTTTACTGTCTGGATCATTCCGTTCATTCTATGGATCAGGTTTTCATTTCCCTGGCGAACATAATAAAACAGATCACTCAGATTAGCCGGAAATTTTTTCCCAAGAAGTTCCTCAAAACCAGAATAGGATTCCAGATTCAGATAAAGAACGGCACGTTCTTTCGCCAGTATCTGTCCCAGCGCAAGTGCAAAGGATGTCTTCAGACACCTGCCAAGAGGAGAAAAAACACCGATGATCTCCATTGTCTTTTTCAACACAGGAAAAGTTACCGGATCAAGAGACTTCTCTTCTCCATAGCAGGCCATCACCTCCCTTATCACATCTGAGGAAGATTGATATTTATACACACTTGAATACTGATCCAGTTCCGGAGGATGCACACCCTCTGAAAGAATGATGATCTTTCCGATACCAAGGTCACGGACTTCTTTTCGCATTGCTTTATCGGAAATCAGCAGCAACTCAATATGATTTTCTTTTCCGTAGGCAATGAGACTTTCCGCCGTGGTAAATGCCTGGATCTCAAACGGAAGATTCTTTTTCTGGTTCAGATAATCCATAAAATTGAAAGCATAATCCACCTCCAGATCACAGACCGCAAATATGTTTTTCTTCAATACACACCTCCTGCATAAAGCACCGCACTCAAAAATATGGGTACCGTAAAATGAAAGTTCTCCGGAAAGCTCATCCCCTTTCTGTAATAAGGACGTATCTCACCGGTACAGTAAAACTCATTCATATACTGATATAAATAAAGGAATCGTCGGCGGATACCGCCTGTAGAAATAAGAATTGCCAGAGAAATGCCTGCACCTGCAAGCAGAGAATAAACAATACATTCCATAACTGTCCGCGGCCCCATGATCCCGCCAAGTGCGCACAGAAGCTTGATATCTCCGGCGCCGATCATATGGAATATAAAAAGGATTCCCAAAAGAAGCACCGGCACGGCCACTCCTGCCAGAAAGATCACTCCACCTTTCGGCCCGTTTTCTGTGATCTGGATCAGGAAACCGATCATAAAAGAAAAAAGGATCCATCCATTGTCTACAGATGCATCTTTAAGATCCATCCAGACCGCCATCGCAGATATCACCACGGATAATTCTCCATAAAGAAACATACACGCCCCCTTTCCTTCTTAAAATATATGTTTATTCAGTTATGATAAAAATGGGATTTCCCGCCTGACCTGGCGGTGATCGATACCAGAAGATCTCTGGTGAAATTAATTATAGAATTTCAGGAGCATTTTGTCCAGCATTTTCGTTCGACAAATTCTGACACGAATTTTGCTGTCATCTGCTCCTGAAATTCTTTTTATCTTTTTATTTTTTATCGTTTTATCTTCTATGATCCTATCGGATCTTTACTCCGTCCTTGATCACTGCTTTCAGTTCCAGATCCTGATCCAGCAGTACCACATGAGCTTTTTTACCTACTTCCAGAGATCCGTACTGTTCTTCCACACCAAGGCTTCTGGCCGGATTTATGGTCGCGCAGGCCACGGCTGTTTCCAGCGGAAGCTCCATCTTTTTAACAACTGTACGCATACAATCCATCAGATTTGTGGCAGATCCTGCGATCGCACCGTCAGATACCAGTGTGGCAAGTCTTCCCACAACCTTAACATCCAGTCCGCCCAGTGTATACTGACCATCCGGCATACCGGTAGCTCTCATACTGTCGCTAATCAGGATCATCCTGTCAGCTCCCATCATCTGAAATGTAGCTCGAACAACAGACGGATGGATATGGATCCCGTCACAGATGATCTCTGCCATAACATCCTTATTATCAAAAACAGCACCTACGACACCTGGTGCACGATGCGTAAACGCAGGCATTGCGTTATACAGATGGACTGCATGGTTTGCTCCTGCTCTGCATGCTTCCATTGCTGTATCGTAATCTGCATTGGTATGTGCCAGAGAAACATTGACCCTTTCATGAACTTCCCGGATAAATTCTGCTGCATGCTCACTTTCTTCAGGTGCAATCCCTATAAATTTTACCAGACCTTCCGAGGCCTTTAAAAAACGGTCACAGATTTCCACATTACATGGCAGGATATTCCTCGCGTCCTGTGCCCCTTTTTTCGCCGGGCTGATAAAAGGCCCTTCCATATTGATCCCCAGAAAATCCGCCTTACGGCAGTTCTTTGTTTCTTTTTTATATTCTGCAGCTGTATGGAGGATCTGCTCCAGTTCCTCTACCGGTAAAGTCATGGTAGCCGGTGCGATCGCTGTAACTCCTACCGATGCCTCATATTCCGCGATCCTTCCGATCGCATCCTTGTCTCCGTCGCAGAAATCATCTCCCTTGCATCCATGAAAATGCAGATCGATCAGTCCCGGAATGGCGTAGCAGCCTTTTCCGTCCAGAACATCCCCGTTAAGCTGCGGCGCATCCTTTTCTTCATAAACCTGTCGGATCTTATCCCCATCCAGGATAATCCCGCCTTTTACAAATGCTTTGTCCGGTGTAAAAACATACACATTATCAATGATCATAGTAAAACCTCCCAAAATCCCCATTTGTGATCATAAACAAAAAAGCAACCAGAAACATGTTCTGATTGCTTTCAGTTAATAGCCAGTACGGGAATCGAACCCGTGTTTCCGCCGTGAGAGGGCGGCGTCTTAGCCCCTTGACCAACTGGCCATATTCTTTTGTTTCTGTCGTTTGATTTCGTTTTTTGTTGTTTCCCTCAACCGACTTCGTTAGTATATAACACTTTCTTTCAAAATGCAAGTACTTTTTTTAATTTTTTTAAAAAATTTTCATGTTTTTCACGTTTATTCGTTTTTTACCCATTTTCCGGTATTTCGTACGCTTGACCACTGCTGGTGTAAGTGCTACTATCAAAGCACCAATACGAAAATAATCGACTACGGATAATGATCCGCCCGGTATAACAGAAAGAAGGAATTGGATGACTCGCATTTTGTGTCTCGGAGACAGTATCACAGATTGCGGACGGCTTTTCTCCGCAGATCCTCTTGGAAAAGGATATGTGAAGCAGCTCTCCTGTCTGCTTCATAACACAGATCACCGATTTTCCATTGAAAACAGAGGTATTGATGGTTTCACCCTGGAACGGCTTCTTCAGAACACAGATTTCTGGCTGGAAAGCTCTGATCCGGATATTGTTACCGTCCTGATCGGGATCAATGATGTGGGGATCATGATGAACACCCGCCGTTCATCTGCACAACAGCAGGATCTGATGAACAAATTTGTCACCCGTTATGAGCTCCTTGCAAAAAAGCTATCCTGCACAAACTCCCGGAAACGAAAGCTCTATTTCCTGGAACCCTTTGTTTTTCCATGGCCACGCTGCTACGCTTCCTGGGCTCCCCTTCTTTCACAGATGTCTGTGCATATTAAAAAGATCAGTCAGGATCATGGCGCCGTTTTTCTCCCGCTGCAGAACGATCTGGATCAGGAAGCTGCACGGTCCGGGCCTGCATCAATAACTTCTGACGGTATCCATCTCACACCACAGGGGCATCAGATCCTGGCAGATAAACTTTATAAATTGATCATATCAGAAAGGTAATACTATGGAAACAACGATCAAAAAAATCGAAGATATGTCACTGAACGCATGGCCTTCCCATAAAATGGAACTTTATGACGGATGGATCTTACGTTTTTCTTATTTCTATACGCACAGGACCAACAGTGTGGAACAGTTCGGAACCTCCACACTTCCATGGCGCGAAAAAATCCCCTACTGCGAACAGGTCTATAAGCGTCTGGGAACTCCTGCGATCTTTAAGATCAGCCCCCTTGTATCCCCGGATTTTGACTATATGCTGGAAAACAGGGGCTATTCCGTTCAGCACATAACAAATGTTATGACTGTAGACCTGGACAATGCCGTTCTGGATGTGCCTGTCACCGATGTGCTTTTTTCCAATGAAATTCCGGATTTCTGGATCCACAGCCTTTTTGACTTGAAAAGAACTACAAATCCGATCCATCGAAGCGTCGTTCCTTCCATGTACCGTGCCATTCTTAAGGAAACTGTCTGCGCTTCCATAACAAAAAACGGCGAGATCATTGCCACAGGTCTTGGAATCCTGGATCGCGACTACATCGGTATCTATGCCATTCATGTGCGTGAAGATTATCGCCGCAGAGGATATGCCCGTCAGATCTGTACCGGTCTTCTCAATGAGGGCAAAAAAAGAGGCGCCAGCCACGCTTATCTTCAGGTGGTAAAAAACAATACTTCCGCAGAAAAGCTTTACAGCTCTCTTGGATTTCAGTATTTTTATACCTACTGGTTCCGTGTTCAGCCTGTAGGAACACGTTTTCAGTAAATGCATGGATTTTCCGTAAATCCCTGTAGAAATCAAAAAATCTTTTTGCTATAATACCCTTAATATGTATAAAATCTTTCCTGCCTTCATATACTGATCCTTATCAATCAATAAGGAGACTGATCCGATGAACGATTCGCAGGAAAAAAACACCCAAAATCCCTATCATATTTATTACGATAATTATCTGGATACCAATGCCTGTACTGAATGCACGGGTCTGATCAACCATGGAATCGACAGCCGTGAGCAATGGGATTCTTTCCGCCAGATCTTTGACTTTATACCGGCGTCGGAAACCCATGATCTTACAGATAAACAGGACTGACCGTTATCCCGGGTCGGAGGACACAAATGAAAAAACTGTCTGCTGCATGTATGATTCTCGGCCTTTCCCTTTTTGTGGGAGGCTGCAGCAATGATCAGATCGATGATCATATTATTTCTCTTCAGGATAAAATTTCAGACGTTACTGCTTCAGATTCCACAGAACAGGAAGATCAGGAGCCTTCCACGGAAGAACGTGTTTATATAGATGAGCTTACCGGCACACTGCTGGATTTTGACGGTACACACCTGACGATTTCCAGCAATGGAGAAACCTATGTATTTGATGTTTCCCAGACAAGGCTTGAATGCAAATACGGCGTTGTATCCAGTGATCAGGTCAGTGTGATCTACCAGGGACAGCTTTCCGGAACGGATATCAGCACCATTTCCCCCATCAAAATAACCGACAAATATCATAATGAAACTCCTCTGGAGGACCGCACTTTAAAGGGCAAAGTGAAATCACTCACATCCAATGCCCTTGTGATAGTTACAGAAAAGGGAAATACCGTAACCTTCCCTGTCACCGGTGTCAGACAATACTACAAAAAAGGCATCAAGGCCGGCAAGTGGGTCTATGTCCATTTTCGCGGTAAATTCATCAACGAAACCCTCGTGGGTGACAAGCAGTATGACGGCAGTTTCACAAAAGTGATCAGTGTCTCCGATACGGATCCACTGAAGGTACCTGCTGCAACTCCTACTCCTTCCCCTGAACCGAAGAAAAAAGAGCAGCATCTCCGTGCAAAGATCGTAAGTGTCAGCACCAGCACAATGACTGTCATCCCGCAGGCCACAGGATCGGAACTGACAGTTTCACTTTCCTCCGCCCCTGTATATTTCAAAGGAGGAATGGCTCCGGGATCTTATGTAAACATTATCTATACCGGTAAATTTAATGGTGAATCCACCAGCGGCATGAAGATCCGTGGAATCACCGGGGAGGATCCGGACATACTTTCCGTACGCAACATTACTTCTACTGTAACCGGCACGATCCTGGGCACAACCGCCAATACCGTGCTGCTCCAGACATACGACGGCGTAAAGATCCTCTGCAGCCGTGAAAACGTTCCGGACCTTTCCTCAAGCGGAATGGAAGAAGGTGCCGATCTCCGGGTTACTTTCAACCCTGCGAAATCACGCACCTCCAATATTTATACCTGTATTAAATTCGAAGACCCGTGACAGAAGATGGTACGGATCCTTTTTTCTCCATCTTCCATCCAGCTTCGTACTGCCTGCGTATCACCCAGTATATCAAAAAAAGCTCTGCTTTCATCCTGTACACCCTGGCCGTGAAGAACCTGATATGCACCGGCATCGCTTCCTACTGCCACATGAACCTTCTTTTCAAAAGCTTTCTTCAGATTCTGCTCGCCCGTCTTTATAATAGATGCAAGGATCGTATCTTCAAATCTGCCGCAGCCTTTAAGATTCCGCACAGTTACAAGTGTCGGAACCCACACGCTTTCGCTGTCTGCCAGCATGGAAATCGTCTCATCATCCATATAGTTCCCATGCTCAATACTGTCAACACCAGACTCCACTGCTGCCTGTACGCCATAGCATCCATTTGTATGGCTCATCACGGCAAATCCCTCTTCATGAGCAATATGTACCATTTCTTTCACATCCGTTGCTGAAAGCGGCGTTCCCGTAATTTTCCCGTGATCTGCAAAATCCAGAAGCCCTGTAGTCATGATCTTGATAAAATCCGCACCTTCAGCGGCAGCTTCCAGAACTCTTCTGTGATATTCCTTCATGTCTGAAAAGCTTTTTCCAACGATCTTCCCGTAATGCCCCTCTTTATAAATGGCAAAAACCGGTGTGCGATAGTCAATTTCATATTCCGGGGCCAGTCTGGCAGCCCGTTTTGACACACCGTAATGATCTCCTCCGTCTCTCACAAAACGGATTCCTCTTTTCCGGTATTCCTCAAGATGAGCACGGATCAGTGCATCCTGGGGGCCATTTTTCTGTGTCTCAACGGCTTTCCGGTAATCATAGCCATTGAGAAATATATGTGCATGACATTCCCCAAACATTTTCATCACTGCTCAAAAAAGTTTCGGATCTCTTTCTCGGATGCCTGCACCGACCCCTGTACAAAGAACGGCTTTCCACCTCCGCGTCCGTTTAATTTCGCATTCATCTCTTTTGTAAACTGACGGAGATCGCCGTCTTTTTCGCCCATTGCATACTTGTAGCTTCCGTCTGCATTTCCGGAAAATACCGCACAGCAGCCCTGGCAGGTCTGTGTCACGGCGTCTGCAAGCTTCCGCACACTGTCTGCATCCATTCCATCCATAAAGATGAGAACGCTTCCGCTTCCTGCATAACGCTCTGCCTCTTTCCGGCACATGTCGTCTACCAGCTGCCCAACCTGTCCTTTCAGTCGGAAATTCTCTTCCTGAAGGCGTTCCACTGCCTGCGCAGTCTTATCCATTTTTGCGGAAAGCTTTACAGAAATCTGGTGGTTCTGGTCATTGACCATGTTCAGATAATCCAGCACACGTTTTCCGCAGATCATCTCAATACGGACACCTTCACGAAATTTTTCCACGGAAAGAAGTTTCACCATTCCGATCTCTCCGGTATGTGTCACATGAGTTCCGCAGCATGCACAGATATCCACCCCTGGAAATTCTACGATCCGCACCTGACCGGTGAGCTCTTTTTTGCTTCGATAATCGATCTTTTCCAGTTCCTCCGCTGTAGGATATATGATCTTTATCTGCGTATCTTCCCATATCTTTTGGTTTGTTTTCCGCTCGATCTCAGCAAGCTGCGCCTCATCCAACGGGCCATTCAGATCTATGGTAATGGTATCGCTTCCCATATGAAAGCCTACATTATCATATCCGTAAGCCTCATGGATCAGTCCGCTCACCATATGCTCACCGGAATGCTGCTGCATCAGATCAAATCTTCTTGCCCAATCGATGCGTCCCTGTACTTCTGTTCCGGCTTCCATCGGCTGATCTGTATAATGAAGAAGTTCTCCCTCTTTTTCATGCACTTCCTTTACTTTCACATCGTTGAGATATCCGGTATCGCTTGGCTGTCCACCGCCCTCCGGGTAAAAAGCGCTCTCATCCAGAATGATATGAAAACCTTTTTTTGCTTCTCTGCACTCCAGGACTTTGGCTGTAAATTCTTTTTTATATACATCTTCATAATATAAACGTTTCGTCTCTGTCATTTGTCTCATCCTTTCTGCATCTCTGCTTTGACGACTTATAGTATAGACCAAATTTTCTCTCCCCGCTATATAAAAACGGCATTTATCCAATGATTTACATATTTTTCTATAAAAGCTGAAGGCTTTCCTTCAGGTTCCGCGTTATAATAAATGAAGCGGGAAGAGAAGGGAGCTGATTGCATTACACGGGAAGAATATCTGGAATATCTGATACATACATACCAAAACTTAATATTTTCCATTTGTCTGAAATCGGTGGGCAATCCCTTTGACGCCGAGGATCTGACACAGGATGTTTTTCTTTCCGCCTACAAAAATCTCTCCCGTTTTGATGGCACCTACGAAAAAGCCTGGCTCAGCAAGATCGCAGTCAGAAAATGTCTGGATCATCTGAAAGCAGCTGGCAGACGTACCATTCCCACAGAGGACACCTATTTTGAACAGCTCCATGATAAAGAGTTTTCCCCGGAGGAGGCATTTCTGGACAAAGATTTCAAGGATCGGATCCGGCATTTATGTGCAGCGCTGAAAAGCCCCTACAGGGAGGTTGCCCTTGAGCATTTCTGCGAAGAAAAAACCGCCGCAGAAATTGCAAAAGCGCAGAATAAAAATATCAAAACAGTCCAGACGCAGATCTACCGGTCCAGATCTATGCTGAAAGCACTGCTGGAAAGGAGTGATTAGATGCACATACCACAGGATGAATTACAGAAATTCCAGGACGGAACCATGAATACGGATGAAATGATCCATTTTCTGGAGCATATGGAGCAATGTGACTTCTGTCTGGATGAACTTCTTCAGAATGAGGATGCCGCTTCTGAGTATGCTCCATCCTATCTGCAGGATGAAATTCTGAAAAAAGCAGCTTCTCCGGAAGTTCAGGCTTCCAGAAAAATACATGAAACTGCTTATTGGATGAAGCTTCTCTGTGCAGGCTTACGGACTGCCGTAGGCATGGGTGTTGCGCTGATCATGCTTTTTTCTGTATCTCAGACAGATTTTACGGCTCTTCATCCTTCACCGGAAACAAAAGTTAAGATTTCTTCATCCCTTGACATTGGTTCCGGCCTAAACCAGCTTTCCATGCAGGTAGGTTCCCAGCTCAGTGAACATTCTCAGAAGATCAGTAATAATCTGAACGATCTTACGAATAAAATTATAAACGGAGGCAAGTAAATTTATGAAAAAACAAAAACATGGTTTCTGGGTATTTATCTTTTCCCTGATCCCCGGTGCCGGGGAAATGTACATGGGATTTAAAAAACAGGGACTTAGCATTATGCTACTGTTCTGGGGATCGATCGCACTGGCATCCATAACCGGTCTTGGATGGCTGGCCATGTTTCTCCCGGTGATATGGTTCTATAGTTTTTTTAATGTCCATAATCTGAAATCCCTGTCAGAAGAAGAATTCTACTCTGTAGAGGATAATTACATTCTTCACATGGATCAGTTTTCCGGTGATATGGGAAAATTCTTACAAAAGCATCAGAGTGCAGCTGCATGGATTCTGATCCTGTTTGGTATCTGTATCCTGTGGAGTCGTTTCACAAGTCTTCTGTACTTCATTGTACCGAATAATATGGCCGACTATGTATACAATATCTGCAACAGCCTTCCGCAGATCGTCATTGCTGCAGGTATCATTGCTGCAGGTATTTATCTTCTTACTCAGCAGAAAAAGAAACTGAAACAGGAAACCGAAACAAAAGATGAACATTACTGGGAACCCTATCGTCCATATCAGCAGCTGACAGAAAAGCCTGTTCATACTTCTGATAACTCAGACAAAGATACAGCTTCTGAAACTTCTTCCATTGCTGATCCGGAAAATACCGAATCTGATCCTGCTTCATCCACAAAATAACAGAGAAAAAAAAGATCCACTGCCAGTTTCCTGACAATGGATCTTTTTATATGATTTAAATTTACTGCTTATGTGTTACTTTAAGACGTGTCATCGCTCTCGCAAGTGCCATCTGGTTCATATGATACTCCTGGATGCTCTGTTTCTGACGAAGCTGCTCTTCTGCACGTTCCTTTGCTTCCTGAGCACGGCGGATATCAATCTCGTCCGGACTCTCTACGCTGAGGCAGAACAGCTTGGCACGGTTATTGATCATCTCAACAAATCCGCTGCTCACAGCAAACACATACTCATTACCGTCAGCATCCTCAAAACGCATCTCACCGGGAATGATGGCAGCTACAACATTCGCATGATGGGCAAGAAATCCCTGCTCACCATCCACTGCCGGGATAATAAGCTTCTGAGCACGTCCTGCATAAGCCAGTTTATTGCTGGCATATATTTCCAGGCCAAATGTCTCACTCATAGCTGCTCCTTACTGCCGGTTCTCCTCGGCTTTTGCTTTTGCAATTACATCATCAATGGTTCCAACATTAAAGAATGCGTTCTCCGGATAATCATCCATCTCACCGTCAATGATCGCCTTAAATCCGCGGATCGTCTCTTTCAGAGGTACATATTTACCTTTGATACCGGTGAAGTTCTCAGCTACATGGAACGGCTGGGAAAGGAACTTCTGGATCTTTCTTGCACGGAATACTGTCTGCTTATCTTCCTCTGAGAGCTCCTCCATACCAAGAATAGCAATGATGTCCTGAAGTTCTTTATATTTCTGAAGGATCTCCTGTACTCTACGTGCAACCTCGTAATGTTCCTCACCAACAATATCTGCCTCCAGGATACGGGAAGTAGACTCAAGCGGATCTACGGCCGGATAAATACCCTGCTCAACGATCTTACGCGAAAGAACGGTTGTTGCATCCAGATGGGCAAATGTTGTTGCCGGAGCCGGGTCAGTTAAGTCATCGGCCGGTACATATACTGCCTGTACAGATGTAACAGAACCTTCCTTGGTAGATGCGATCCTCTCCTGAAGCTCACCCATCTCAGTTGCCAGTGTAGGCTGATATCCTACTGCGGACGGCATACGTCCAAGCAGAGCGGAAACCTCAGATCCTGCCTGTACAAAACGGAAGATATTATCAATGAAAAGAAGTACATCTCTGTGCTCCTGATCACGGAAATACTCTGCCATGGTAAGTCCTGTCTCAGCAACACGCATACGTGCTCCAGGCGGCTCGTTCATCTGTCCGAACACTAAGGCTGTCTTTTCAAGAACACCGGATTCCTTCATCTCTGTCCAAAGGTCATTACCCTCACGGGAACGCTCACCGACACCGGTGAAAATAGAATATCCACCATGCTCGGTAGCGATATTCTGGATCAGCTCCTGGATAAGGACTGTCTTACCAACACCGGCACCACCGAACAGACCGATCTTACCACCTTTTGCATATGGAGCAAGAAGATCAATAACCTTGATACCTGTTTCCAGGATCTCAACTGCCGGTTTCTGCTCCTCAAATGAAGGCGGATCACGATGGATGACCCAATGCTCTTCACCGTCCAGAGAATCACCGCCATCTACGGTATCTCCAAGAACGTTGAACAGACGACCAAGTGTTTTATCTCCAACCGGAACCTTGATACCGCTTCCGGTAGCTGTTACTTCTCTGTCTCGCTGCAGGCCCTCGCTGGCTCCCAGCATGATGCAGCGTACGATATTATTTCCAAGGTGCTGGGACACCTCCATAACGCATCTCTTACCGTTGTTCTCGACTTCAAGGGCATCCTTGATATCCGGAAGCTGTCCGTCTTCAAAAACAACGTCTACAACAGGTCCCATAACCTGTACGATCTTACCTTTATTCATAGTCATCACTTCCTTTTTTGTGCTTTAGCACCGCTGATAACCTCAGTGATCTCCTGGGTGATCGCAGCCTGACGTGCACGATTATACTGAATGGAAAGATCCTTCAGCATCGCCTTCGCACTATCTGTAGAGGACTGCATTGCTGTCATTCTCGCACTGTTCTCACTGGCATATGCCTCTACAAGACATCCATAGATCACACCTGTAAGGTAGTTGGGGATCATAGTATCCAGAAGCACATCTGCAGACGGAGATAACACGATCTCCTCCTGATAAATATCTGCCGGGATCTGACCCACCTTAAAATCAGCCTTTTTCAGCGGTAAAAGCTGCATATTCACATTTTCCATTGCCATCGCATTCAGCATCTGTGTATAGACAATGTGAATTTCATCCAGCTCTCTTTCAAGAAATGCCCGTACGATCTCTTCCGTGATAAGGCGTGCTCTGTGCATAGTCGGCTTCTGCACGGTATAATGAAAACCGCCGTCCATATCCACATCTCTCTTGCCGAAATACTGACGCCCTACCATACCAAGGACATACAGCTTGTGATGTCCCGGTACCTCTTCCATGAAATCTTCTGTCATTTTCTGTACATTATGATTGTATGCACCAGCCATACCTTTATCACCTGTAATGACAATGGTACCTACCTTTCTTTCATCCTTCGGAACAAGATGACGCTCACTGAAGAAAGGATGCTGAATGTCCGGCATATGACGGAGGATCCTGGCAATGGCAGCCTGCATATTATAGAAATATGGTTCCGTATCCTGCAGGATCTTCTTGGCCTTCTGCATCTTGGAAGAAGAAATCATGTACATCGCATTGGTGATCTTCATGGTGTCCTGAATGCTTTTCATACGAGTCTGTATTTCTTTTGCATTTGCCATATCAACACCTACCTGCTCTTATCTCTGAATTCTTCTGCCGCCTTTACGATTTTCTCTACAAGCTCATCAGAGAGCTGCTTTGTAGTCTCGATCTCTTTGCCGATCTCAGGATATACATTATCAAAGTACTCCAGAAGATCCTTCTGATATTTCTTGATCTCTTTCTTTTCTACATCTACCATCAGCTTGTGAGTCGCAACGCAGAGAGTAATTACCTGCTGATGAAGACTTAACGGGCTGCAGAGCGGCTGTTTCAGAAGCTCCATCAGACAGCTTCCGTATTTCAGCTGTGCAGTTGTAGCCTCATCCAGATCTGAACTGAACTGGGTGAACACTTCCATCTCTCTGTACTGTGCCAGGTCGATACGTACACTACCGGAAGCTTTCTTCATAGCCTTGGTCTGTGCAGCACCACCAACACGGGATACGGAAAGACCAACATTGACTGCCGGACGCATACCTGAGAAGAACAGATCACTTTCCAGGAAGATCTGACCATCTGTGATGGAAATTACGTTTGTAGGAATGTATGCAGATACATCACCGGCCTGTGTCTCGATGATCGGAAGTGCCGTAATGGATCCGCCGCCTGCCTCTTCACTCAGACGGCTGGAACGCTCCAGAAGTCTGGAATGAAGATAGAATACGTCACCAGGATATGCCTCACGTCCCGGAGAACGCTCAAGCAGAAGTGACAATGCACGATATGCCACTGCATGCTTGGAAAGATCATCATATACGATCAGTACGTCTTTACCCTGATACATGAAATACTCTGCAAGAGCAGTACCAGCATAAGGAGCAATATACTGAAGCGGTGCACAGTCGCTGGCTGTTGCGGAGAATACGGTTGTATACTCCATTGCACCGTATTTTTCAAGATTGGAAACTACCTTTGCAACGGTAGAAGCTTTCTGTCCGATAGCAACATAGATACAGATCACATCCTTACCTTTCTGGTTGATGATCGTATCGGTTGCGATGGATGTTTTACCTGTCTGTCTGTCGCCGATGATCAGCTCTCGCTGTCCACGGCCGATCGGGAACATGGAATCAATGGAAAGGATTCCTGTTTCCAGAGGTACAGTTACAGACTTACGGTCGATGATTCCAGGAGCCGGGTTCTCGATCGGGCGGTATTCCTCTGCCTGGATCTCTCCCTTTCCATCAATAGGCTCACCAAGTGCGTTCACGATTCTTCCGATAAATTTATCCCCTACCGGAATACCTGCCTGCTTGCCAGTTCTGGCAACCTTGGTGCCTTCCTTGATTCCTGTATCCTTTCCGAAAAGAATACATCCCATGCTGTTGGCACGGACATCCTGTACCATACCTTTCAGACCATTCTCGAAGGTCACGACCTCACCGTACATGGCATGATCGATGCCATAAACAGTTGCGATACCATCTCCCACGGAGATGACAGTGCCTACTTCCTGGTCCTTGCTGATTTCGTCATAGTTCTTTATTTCTTCCTTGAGAATCGAAATGATTTCATCTGGATTTATTGCACCCAATTCAATTTCACCTCCGGGTTAATTTCTGTTTCAGTTTCTTATAACGTCCGATGAGGCTCCAGTCGTACTCACGATCTCCTGCCCTGAGAACAAATCCACCTACAAGGCTTTTATCCTCTGTAAGGGTAAGTTCCACTTCTCTGGCAGAAAACTGGCTACGGAGAAACTCCTTCATCTTATTTTCCTGCTCTTCGGCAGGACGTGTTACATAAAGAAGCTCTGCCTTGAGAATTCCTTTCTGTTCCCGGCTGTAAGCATCATAAGCTTCAAGGATCTCTCCGATTCTGTCAATCTTCTGATACTTACACGTTACTTTAAGAAAACTCTTCATTTCCTGCGGAAAAACCCGCTCTATTACCTGTTCTTTTTCTTTGAGGGAAACAAGTGGATTTTCAAGCATCTTACCTATCTCAGGTGTATTCTTAAAAATCCTTCCTGTTTCGCAGATTGCCTCCCCCGGGACAGAAAGACCGTATAATGCTTTTGCATAATTAATGGACGTCTCTGTCATGAGGATCACCTGCTCCTTCTAAAAACTGGTCATATAGGGACATATCCTGTGCTTCGTCGTTCTTTTTTCCCATGATTCTGGATGCTGCATCCATTGCCAGCTCAGCCACTTTGCCTTCCATCGCTTTCATAGCAGCTTCCTGCTCAGTGCTGATATCTCTTCTTGCTTTCTCAAGAATCTGACCAGCCTGATCATTAGCTCTCTTCACGATGCTGTCTGCCTGTACTTTTGCCTCGTCCTTAGCCTGCTCTACAATACTGAAGGATTCCTCCTTCGCAGATTTCAGTGCATCCTCATACTGTCCTTTCAGCTGGTTTGCTTCAGTGGTTGTCTTCTCTGCTGAAGCAAACTGCTCATCGATCATAGCTTTTCTCTTCTCCATAACACCAATGATCGGGCCGAAAAGGAACTTCTTCATTAAAAGATAAAGAACGATCAGGTTTATAATAGTAAAGACAAGGTTGATATCAATTTTAATCACCTGGTCCACCTGCCTCTCTTAATCCTGAATTAGTATCTCGTCTTTACCTATTAGCCAAGCATGATGATGATCAGAAGACCGATTACGAAACCGTAAATAGCTGTTGCCTCTGCAAGAGCACATCCAAGAAGAAGCGCTTTACTGATCTTGCTCTCTGCCTCTGGCTGTCTTGCGATAGCTTCTACTGCTTTAGATGTTGCAAGACCGATACCAACACCTGCTCCAATACCTGTAAGAACTGCGATAGCTGCACCAATTGCGATTAACATAGTTTTTTCCTCCTGTAAAATACAATTTTTTTCATTTTTAGATCAAGCGGATCTTCCGCTTCACTACTCAATTGCTTCCTTAATGAACAAGGATGTTAAGAATACAAATACATACGCCTGTATGAATCCGTCGAAGAAATCAAAATACAGGCTGAATGGTATGGGAAGAATGGCCGGACAAACAAACTCCAGCAGCTTCATAACTACGAAGCTTCCCAGAACATTACCGAACAACCGCATGCAGAGAGATGTAGGTCTGATCGCTATTTCCAGAATGTTGATCGGAAGCATGATCGGAACCGGCTCCGCAAAGCTTTTCAGGAAACCCTTCAGTCCCCTTTTATGAAAGCCTGCATACTCGATCAGAATAATGCTCATCAGCGCCAGCGCAATGGTAACATTCATGTCCTTCGTTGGTGGTGTAAAACCAAATACGCCTGCGATATTAGCTATTCCGATGTAAATTACGGTTGACATCAAATAAGGCACATACTGTTTGCCTTCTTCTCCAAGGATACCCATGAAGAAATCCTGAAGAAAACTTACCCCGGTCTCCAGAAGCAACTGCTTCTTACCCGGATTTTCCACACTGAGATTCCGAACTAAGATCAGAGACAGAATCACAAGAACCGCCATGATGACCCATGTGACTACCACGCATTCTGCAATTGGTATTCCACCAAACGCCGGAATGGTAAAGGCTGTCTTACTGTTTAGTTCTTCTGCCAGTGTACTTGATAAATCTCCCGTTTTTCTCCCTCCTTTTCTCTTGGCGCTGATCGTATCTTTTTATAATTGGTATGACCACGCCTTGTAGTTGACTTTATTTTACTCCGCATTTCCAGAATGTCAATATTATTTTTGCCTGTTTTGCACAAAAAAGAATCTGTTTTTTATACAAAATATACAATTCATTTCAATTAACCTTGATTCGACTTCCTGCGTACAGATACTTCTCCATAAGAAAGCAGGGTTTCTGAACCATCCTGTTCTCTCACAAGAAGCCTTCCATCTGGTGCTATGGATTCTGCATAAGCTTCCCTTGTACACTGTCCGTCTGTGATCACGATCATGTTTCCAGGAATGATATTATTTTCTGTATATTCTCTGGAAAGTCCCGGAGTCTCCACTTCCATGAGAAGCTGATTGACGATCTCAGCCACAAGAATACTGCAGTTTATATGCTCTGCGTCATTCCTGTTTTCAAATAATGCTCCAGCCGTTTCCTGTATATCTTCAGGAAACCCATCTTCCGGCATATACAGATTCAAACCAATTCCTACAACTGCAAACTCAATGTTCCCGCTTTCAAAGTCTGTAACAGCCTCTGTCAGTATCCCACACACTTTCTTATTATGAAGATACAGATCATTGACCCATTTGATCCCAAGGTCGATCCCGCAGATTTTCTTCACTGCACGGCACACTGCAGTTGCCGCAGCTGTAGTGATCAGGAGTCCTTCCTTCAGAGTTCGGTCAGGTCTTAGAACGATACTCATATAAAGTCCTGCATTTTCAGGAGAATAAAAACTTCGGCCTCTTCGGCCTCTTCCGCTTTTCTGTCTGCGCGCCAGTATCAGTGCACCATGACCTGCTTCTCCTGAAAATGCAGCCTCCTTGGCTGCCCGGTTTGTAGAATCCAGTTCTCTGTATATTTTTACAGGGACATCCGGATGATCGAGGTAAAGCCGTATTCCTTCTTCCGATAAACGGCTGCCTCCTCGAAGCACATAGCCTTTGTTTGGTCCAGCTTCTATGGTATATCCCTCTTCACGAAGGGATTTCACAGCTTTCCAGATGGCTGCCCGTGTGCAGTTTAGTTCTGCTGCTGCCGCCTCTCCGGATATCAGTTCGTTCTCGTGCTGCTCCAGAAGCTTCAGCATTCTTGCTTTTACAGTCATATCTTCACCGTCCGTATTCTGCCTGAAATGGCAAAATTTATTCCCTCCTAAGAGTCGAAAGCATTATAGCACTTAAACATCGCGATGTCTATTATCTTTTTTACATATGCTATCTATATTATTTTTATATTTCAGATACAGCTATTATATGATTTTTCTCATTTTTGTCTGTTTTCATTTATTTTTTTATATATTATTTCTGTTGAAAACCTGCAGACTCAGGAGTGAATTTTCCTGAATCTTTATTATATACAGATTTTCTTTATCATATATTTATCATTTGTAATTAGAAAGACTTTTCTCAAGAAATTCCCGGTACTTATCGCGAATCTCATCCGGTGACGCGATCACCGCATCCGGGCCAAGACTGGCTATCCAGCCAAAGAACTGGTCACTGATATTTACACGAACCAGTGTTTTGAAATGTTCAGGATCCTTCCTGTGTATCATAATATCTCTGCCAAACCGATCCAGCACCACCCCGACCAAGCGGTTATGTGCTTCCAGACATATGGTTACTTCTCTGCCGCCAAACATCCCGAAGGTCCTGGATGTCAGCTCCCCTATATCATAATTCTCAAAAAATTCTCTGCCGCGTCGCACCTCCTTCTCTATACGGATCTGCTGGAGCTTATCTACCTGATACTGCTTAACCCTTCCACACTTCTCGTCGTAAGTGATCAGATAATACTCCTCATTCTGCCATACAAGTCCCCAGGGACTGACCGAATATCGTTCTCCCTCATTCTCCGGACGCAGCTTCTTCTCCACAGTCCATTCACAATATTGAAAAGAAATCTGCCTGTCCTCAGTTAATGCACGCTGGATCATATCAATACTGTAATACACATTCTCGTTTATAGTCCGGATACGATTCTCTGCAAATCCCTGTCGCCGCAGCTGTCTGGACTCATAAACACTGGCAAGGCTCTCCAGCTTCCTGATCAGCTGTCGGGATTTCCCATTGGTGATACATCTGGAGGACTGTACTGCATCCACCAGAAGTCTCAGCTCAGGAAGCTCAAATTCCCGACTGGCAAGATAAAAACCGGCCGGGTGCTCCCGACGGTTCAGGATATCCATTCCAAAATTCCGCAGGGTTTCAATATCATCATAGACAGTCTTACGCTCTGCACTGATCCCCAGACTATTCAGATAGGCGATCAGCTCCTTCACGGACATCGGATGCTCTTCGTCCGTCTGCTCCAGAAAAATGCGCATCAGATATAAAATTTTAATCTTCTGGTTAAAGACCCTTGGCATCCTTTCTCCTCCGTTCTGCTACTTGTCTGTCAGTGATGCTACCACTGCAAAATATAATACCATGAATGACAATACAACAGCAACGATATCTGCTCCGCGGAAATCAAAATTAAACAGCATCGCCCCGCCAAGCATGATCTCCATTGTAAGAAGTGCGCCCAATACCATTGCCATTCCTGAGGAAAGCTTCTGTCTGCCGCAATGTCCGTTCTCAGCTTCCACATATCTTCCTTCTGCCAATACTGCCTTCCTGCTGCTCTCTGTATTCCACATAAGATCCATCCTCCCTGTCCTATGTTCGTCTCACGATTTATCGAACATATTTTCCAAACATATTTTCTGTATGTTTGCATTATAGCTCATTTTTAGTCCAATAAAACGGTACAAATATGGTTTTTCCGAACATTTGTTTATTTTATACAAAAATATGTTCGTCTTTAAGATCCACAAAAAAAGCCTGCCGTAAACGACAGACTTGTAAAATGTGACACTTTGAAAGGGCATTTGAAATCCTATGATATCTGCTTTTACATCATTCCCGCAAACACAGACGCTCCTACAACCGTAAGCAATCCGGCTACGGCAATGGCAAGGCTGCTCATGGCTCCTTCTACCGGGCCAAGCTCCATGGCTTTGGCTGTTCCGATAGCATGGGCAGATGTTCCAAGTCCAAGACCTCTTGCGATCGGCTCCTCGATCTTTGCGATCTTGTAGACAACCTCTGCGAGCATATTTCCCAGAACTCCTGTGATGATGATCACGGCAACGGTGATGGTCACGATACCGCCAAGCTCCTCGGAAACACCCATTCCGATGGCGGTTGTGATAGACTTCGGAAGCATAGTGACATATTCCTGATGATCAAAGCCAAACAATTTCGCCATAAGCAGAATGCTGCAAAGCCCGGCCAGCGTTCCGGAAAAGATCCCGGCAGCCACTGCCTTGAGATTTTTTTTCAGCAGATGGATCTGCTCATAAAGGGGCACTGCCAGACAGACTGTTGCCGGGGTCAGCAGATAGCTGATATATTTTCCACCTTCATTATAATCATCATAATCAATATGGAAGATCAAAAGAACACCAATAACACAGATGATCGAGATCAAAAGCGGATTAAAGATCGCCATTTTAAACTTCTTTTTCAGGATCAGACCGATCTCATAGGCGATCAGACTTATCATTGCTCCGAAAAATGCGGAGTTTTTTATGAATTCCATCATTTTTCAGTTCCTCTCTTTCCCATACGGATCACTCCCTGTGTTACTTTTCCTGTTACGACCATTACGATCACCGTGCTGATAAACGTCATGATGAGAACCGGTACACAGATCGGTTTCAGAGTACTCCAGGCTGTGATCAGTCCCGCACCAGCCGGCACAAACATCACCGGCATGATCTCAACCAGAAAATCTGCCGCACCTTTGACCTGATCCAGCTTCAGAATACCTGTGAGCAAAGCCACCAGCATAATGATCAATCCATAGACACTGGCCGGTACCGGAAGTGGAAGAAAGGTTTTCAGTAATTCTCCAATGACGGAAATCAACAGGATGATGCTGAACTGCTGCACATGCTTCATGTTGCATCCCTCCTGATTCATGTAAAGCGCATATTCACATTTTGCTTTACTGCATACTCATGAACGCAGCTGCGTTCACATTCTGCGCTCAAACGAATTTTGCAAAAGTGGTAAGACCACTTTTGTTTTAAACGTTTTTTAATTATACGCTACAAATCCAAAATTACAAGGATTGTATCCAATAAAATACAAAAAATCCTTTTATGCATCAGCGTATTCCAGTAATCTACAGAAACGGATCTGCATAAAAGGATCTATAAACAGGGTTATGATCATTTCCTAGAATTTTCCGCCAAAATGATTTTTTCCACATGATATTTTCCATCCTCCACAGTCATCACCGCCATGGTAACCTCCCCGCCGAAACGACTTCTTCCACAGCTTCCCGGATTCAGCCACAGTCTGCCATCGATCATCTTCTCAAAATATTTGTGAGTATGCCCGAAGATGACCACCTGTATGTCCCCCAGCTCCCACGCAACATCTTTTTTGTTATGGACCATAAAAAATTTCACGCCGCCAATGGTAAAGCTTAGACTGGTGCGGAGATTTTCCGCCCAGTCTTTATCATTATTTCCACGGACCACATAGAGATTCCCCATGGAACGCAGTACATCCAGGATCTCGTCTTTATTGACATCTCCGGCATGAAGAATGTATTTGCAGTCTTTTAAGATTTCCAGTACCTCAGGCCGCAGAAGACCGTGAGTGTCTGATATGATGCCGATTTTTTCTTTCATAATCTCTATCCTGCTCCAATCCTTTATCATTATCGCCTTTTACCTTTTGCAGCTCACGCTATGACCGGCAATACTCTTCACAATACATAAATATTTAACAGCTGCTTCTTTTCACACCATTTCAGAAATTTTCTTAATTGGATCAAGCCGATATTCGCAACCCCGCAGAGGACTTACCTGATTCGCTTAAAACAATTCTATTTTTCCATATTCTCCGTCAGATCCCGGTTTCCGCACCACTTCTCCTGCACGGAGCCGCCGGATGCCTTCCGCCAGAACTTCTCCGCCGGCTTTTCGGATATCTTCCGGCGGAACCTCTCTCAATATGGTAAATTCCGCACCCAGTCTTTCAAGCAGCGCCTCGTACTGTCCCTGAACTTTTTTGCTTGCCGTGGAAAATCCCACACATGCGGAGATCACCTCCAGCAGCGGCATCAGGCTTTCATATGGGCGGCCGCTTTCCGGCATGACCGCTGAACTCTCGTCACGATCAGATAACTGCAGGATCCGGTGATCCACACCCATGGTCAGCTTCTTTCCGCAGACCGGGCAGATACCGTTATACATTTCTGCTTCTTTCGGGCTCAAGCACACGCCGCACTTCCGGTGCCCGTCAAAATGATATTTTCCTTCTTCCGGAAAAAATTCAATCGTCCCTTCAAGACCTTTTCCGTTCTGCACTGCATCCCACAATCCCTGATAGGAAAGCTCTATATCCAGAAGGTCCGCTTCCCTTCCCAGCTTCGACGGTGAATGTGCATCCGAATGGGACACCAGCTGATAGCCATCCAGCGCCGAAATCTGCCAGTTCATCGCCGGATCTGAAGAAAGTCCTGTCTCCAGGGCATGGATGTAAGGTGTCAGTTCTTCAAAGCATTCTTCTATGGTATCAAATCCGGACTTCGCTCCAAACAGGGAAAAATGTGGGGTCCAGATATGCGCGGGGATATAGATACCCTCCTCACTGACCTCCAGCATTATTTCCAGAAGATCATGACAGGGCAGCCCCAAAATAGGACGTCCATCTGAATGGATATTTCCGATCTTTTCCAGCCTTGCGGCAAAAGCATCTGCCTCATCGAATCCCGGAAGCAGGATCAGGCTGTGCACCTTCCTGGTTTTTCCGCCTTTTTTATAGATGGAACTGATCTCACCGGACAGTACGAACCTGGGTGCTTTTCCCGGATAGCGTGCTGCCTCCGGCAAAACATATTCCTCTTTCAGCCGGAACAGTCCCTGTTCTGCAGGGATCAGCTTCGCCTTCAACTCCTGCCGCCAGATGGGATGTGTCATATCTCCGGTTCCAAGTAGTGTGATTCCTTTTTTCCGCGCCCAGAGATCCAGCATCTCCGGCGTGCCATCTTTGCTGGTTGCCATGGAATATCTGGAATGTATGTGCAGGTCTGCGATCTGTTTCAAAACTTTTCCTCCTGTATCTCTTTTCCTCTGTCCACATGTACATCCTGTCTTTTTAACAAAAACGCAGACAAAGAAATTACCGTCTTCTTTGTCTGCCTGAATGACCGGATCGTATATAGCTCAACAGAAATCCATCTGTAACATGATCAGATATCTTTATAATACGATGGTGATATCACATCATACTCCCTGCAGGAGCATCCGTTCTCATAGCTGTCACAGCAGTCACAGTTGGAACAATACATATGCGCGTCATTAATATAAAATAAACCGCCGTACTGCATGGAAGTGCGCTGATTCTTGGATTTCTTCTTGCTGTTGTCGTAGTAGGCTCCGTTGGGGATCATCATATTCTCCGGGGAGAATCTGCTGAAATCAAAGAAATGGGATTCCGTACCATGATGTGGTACCTTGATACACCAGTAATGCTCATGAAGGGGAATCCTGCCATCATAGTTTTCTGCGATCATCCTCATGTACTGTGGCTGTACATCTCCGGTAAACAGAAGATTCAGCTCGCCGTCGCCGGTATTCTGAAATGCCAGACTGATCTTGTGGCGGAACTGACGCAGAAAATGCCCCTGTTTTTCCGCACTTTCCAGAAGTGCCTGAAATTCTCCGGTTGCCTGTAATTCACGGAATTTCTTTTCCAGCTTTTCCGGTTTAAAGCGACGTGCTCTCTCTTTTTCGGCTTCTTCCGGAGCCTCTGCTGTATCCTCAGCTGCTGCGCCTGTATCTTCCATTATAAGCTCCAGCTTCTCCTGCGTATAGCCTTCATTTTCCCCACCAGGCTCTGTCTGTCCTGTCAAAGAGCGCTCGGATCCCTCTGTATCCTCTTCCACCAAAGATGCCTCAGACAGTGGAGCAGATTTCTGCTCTGCTTCCGGCATCTCCTCTGTCATGGACAGAAACAGCTGACGTACCTCCTCCGCAATGTTCACAAGCTCGGTCATTGCGTTTTCATGATTCTCGATCAGGGAATTAAATACGTCCTCCGTTTCCCGGCTGACTTCACTGAGATCCGGCCAAAGCGCTGTATATTTCCCCTCAAACTCTGAGCCTCTGGATAAAAGGTCGATCTTTACCCTTCTGGCGCAAAGAGCTTCTGCAAGGGCAAAAAGGCTGACACGTCTTCCGGGAAGACTGGCCTTTTTTGTCACATCCGCAAGGAGCAGAAGCGCCAGTGTGTATTTCATTTCCGGACCGGAAAATACATCCGGAAGATAGATCTTTTCAAATTCGTAGGCATCTCTTCGGTAACGCATCATATAAAGCAATCCGGAAACATGGTCCGGATGAAAATGTGTCAGAAGCAGATTTTTTTTGCGGATAGTGGTAAGGTCTGAGATGATCACATCAAAAACCTCTCTCCGTGGCCGCCCTTCGATCTTGCTGTTGGCTGCCCCGAAATCCACAAGCAGGCTGCTTTTTCTGTCACGGATACAGAAACAGTCTCCGAATCCCACATTGTACATTCGTATTCTCATTTATTTTTCCTCTGGTTTCTTATTCAGCTGACCTTTGTTTCTGCAGCTGACTCTTCTTTTTTCTTCTGTTACTGTCTTCATTTCTCAGAACCAGATCTGCATATCATACCAGGTTGCTCCGCCATGACAGGAATCTGCCACACCCAGCTTCTTCAGTCCGTGGCTCTCATAGAATGGGATCATATGCTCCTTGCAGGTAAGGATCAGAGCTTTTTTTCCGCGCTCTTTCGCAAGCTCCTTGAAATATTCCACAAGCTCTCCGGCGATCCCCTGATGACGGTATTCCGGTATCACGTTCAGTCCGAATACCGTCTGGATCTCTCCAGCTTTTCTGTGAAGCGTGATATCATGATAAAATTCATCCGGGAGTACTGGTTTATCTGTGGTTCCTCCGTTGATAAAGCCTACGATCTGCTCATCCTTTACTGCTACAACGAAATTCTCCGGGAATGCTCCCATACGCTTCACAACTTCCTCATGACTTGCTGCCTCCGCAGGTGGAAAACAGATTGCCTCGATCTCTGCCAGACGATCCGCCTCACCGGGATCTGCCAGTCTGATCTGTAAATTTTCTGCCATTTTTCGTGGTCTCCTCTATATTTATTCCGTTTTCATCCGGTTTCGATTCTTTTTTAATTATATCGGGTGAGGGAAAATGCGTCAACGTGTAACCTGCAAAAAAGCCCTCAGTATTCGCACTACTGAGGGCTTCGTTCTTTTGTTTTTATCTGTCATTATCACAGCACCGACCGGATCAGCTGCTCCGTATACTCTGTCTTCGGATGCTCAATGATCTCTTCCGGTGTCCCTTCCTCTTCCACATGTCCGTCATGCATCACGATCACCCGGTCGCAGAACAGCTGGACAAGGGCCAGGTCATGGCAGATAAAAAGAAAGGACAGCTGGTTTTCTTTTTTTAACTTCTGAAGCAGCTCCATGATCTGTTTCTGCACAGTCACATCCAGGGCGCTGGTTGCTTCATCACAGATCAGCACTCTGGGTTCCACAGCCAGGGCTCTGGCAATAGCCGCTCTCTGGCACTCCCCTCCGCTGACCTGATGGGGATACCGATCTGCATATTCCGGAGTCAGTCCGCAGGTAAGCAGAAGCTTTTCCACACGGTTCCTGGTTTCCTTCTTACTTATCCCCATATTCCGGAGACTTTCCCCGATTCCGTCCCCAAGAGTGCATCTGGGGTCAAAGGATTCTGCCGGTGTCTGAAAAATCATCTGCATTTCCCGGTAGATTTCCCGGAGATTTTTTCCCCTTGCATGTGTGATATCCTTTTCCATGAGAAAAATTTCTCCGGCGGTGGGTTCTGTCAGATGTGTGATCATCTTCGCCACAGTGCTTTTTCCTGAGCCGGATTCACCTACAATCCCTAATACCTCCCCCGTTTTCAGAGAAAAGCTTACGTCTTCTACAGCCGTGAAGGATTTTTTACCGGTGGTGAAGCTTTTTTTCAAATGATGTACTTCCAGAATATTTTTGTTTTCTGTCATCATCTGCCTCCATTTCCGGTGCCTGTACGTTTCAGACGAGGTACCGAACTCATAAGCTCTTTTGTATAAGGATCCTCCGGAGCTGTCAGAATCTTAGCTGTTTTTCCGTATTCCCTCACCTTTCCGTTTTTCAGTACCAGAACCTTATCTGCCATTTTTTCCACCACACCAATGTTGTGTGTGACAACGATCATGGCTGTTCCGTATTCCTTACGCATCAGCAGCATTTCCTCAACTACCTGTTTCTGTATGGTTACATCCAGGGCACTGGTAGGCTCATCTGCCAGAAGAAGCGACGGATTCTGCAGCATGGAAATACAGATTCCCACACGCTGATTCATGCCGCCGGACAATTCAAAGGGATAGCTTTGCAAAACACGTTCCCCATCCTTGAGGCCAATCTTAGCCATCATCCGGACGGCACGCTCCGCACACTCTTTACGACTGATCCTTTCATGCTCCCGCATACTCTCATAGATCTGATCGCCCACGGTGCGGATGGGACAAAGGGCTGCTCCTGAATCCTGAAAGACCATGGCGATCTCAGGACCCAGAAGTCTGCGTAATTCTTTTTCCGGCATATCTACCACATTTTTTCCTTTGTACCAGATATCCCCTTCTGTCACCATGCCTTCATTTCCCAGAAGTCCCATGATTGCCTTGATAATGGTACTTTTTCCGCTTCCGGATTCGCCTACCACACCCAGGATCTCTCCTTTATTCAGTTCCAGATCCACATCATGTACAACCGGTTCTCCGTTGTAGCAGATCGTCACATGCTCAAGCTTCAACAATGATCCCATCTTATTTCACTTCCAGATCTGCCGTGATCTCGTAATAATCACATGGATGTGCAGTCAGCCCTGACACATTTGACTTTGACACAAGTCCCATGTTCAGATGAGAAACAAAGAAATACGCATCATCATCCAGAATGGTCTGCTGTGCTTCCACAGCAAGCTTGCCTCTCTCATCTGTATCAAAGGTCTCATGCAGCTTCGCTACGATATCATCAAGATCCGAATTGCTGTATTTGCCATAATTTTTGGCAGCGTCAGATACAACTGTACTTGTGAAGAAATATTCCGGATCACCGGTAGGTGCAGTTGTAAGCGAGCTTACATATACATCAAATTCTCCGTTCTTCGCATACGTCGCATGATCTGCTGTATTGTTAACATTGACCTCAATTCCGATGTCCTTTAAAGTGGACTGTGCATATTCTGCAAGCTTAGGCTGTTCCAGACGGGTTGGATAGGTCAGCCATGTGATGGACAGCTTCTTTCCGTCCTTATCTGCATAGCCATCTCCATCCGTATCTGTCCATCCGGATTCTTCCAGAAGCTTTTTCGCCTCTTCCGGATCATAGGACGGTGCTTTCACCGCATCGTTTCCATAGGAAAAGCTGCTTGGGAAAGCTCCCACTGCCGGAACACCTCGTCCCTCCATGATCACACTGCAGAAGCCGTCCTTATCGATTCCCATCTCAATGGCTTTTCTCACATTCTGATCCTGCATCAGTTCAGACTTCATATTAAACTGTCCGAAGAAGCATCGGCTTGTTGCTACAGAGCTGATCTGATAGTCCGTATTTCCGTCAAAAAGCGCATAGTTATCATACTGAAGTCCATAGG
This sequence comes from Blautia sp. MSK.18.38, assembly GCF_024460535.1. Taxonomy (NCBI): domain Bacteria; kingdom Bacillati; phylum Bacillota; class Clostridia; order Lachnospirales; family Lachnospiraceae; genus Blautia; species Blautia sp. MSK.18.38. Next base: position 107,884 of record NZ_JANFYP010000001.1, read on the forward strand.
TTCCCTGTATATCGCCTGTCTGTAATGCTGCTGTCAGGGCACTTCCGTCTGAGAAGGATTTTACGATAACGTTGTCTACCTTTACATCTCCGCCCCAGTAATCCTCATTTTTTACCAGCTTAATCTCTGTTGGAGATACCTCTGTTGCAACATAAGGGCCTGTTCCTGCCACATTTGCAGAGCCGCCCTCTCCCTGTACACCATAATCCATATCAATGATGGCACCATACGGATCACCGAGATAATTGATCAGTGCCGGACATGGTTCGGAAGTATGGATCGTTACTGTCATTCCATCTGCTTCGATCTTATCGATCTTCATATCGTAAGGTGCACGGTCATGGTTTGCGATCAGATCCTCCAGGCATTCCTTTACCGCTTCTCCGTCCATGGTTCTTCCGCTGGAAAATTTCACATCATCACGAAGGGTGATCTTTACTGTATTATCGTCTGTAAATTCATAGTCTGTAGCAAGCCATGGCTCTACCTCCATGTTATCATTGTATTTAAACAGTGTTTCTCCTACGCCATAACGAAGACAGCTCCATCCGGAATAATTGTCGTGAGGGTTTAATCCTGCATCTCCCATTTCTTCACTATATCCGGTAGTTCCGTAAACAAAGGTAGTTCCTTCACTCTTTTCTTTGCTTTTTGCTGCTGCCGAAACTCCTGTCATGCTCATGACCATTGCCGCTGCAAGCACTGCTGCCAGAATCTTTTTCTTCATAATCTCCGCTCTCACTTTCTCTGTTATGCTTATTTATAAGTGCCTGTTATCCTCTTCTCCTGTTTCGTTCCTTCGGATCCATATAATCCCGGATCGTATCTCCCAGAAGATTAAAGATCATTACTGTAATAAAAATCGCCATTCCCGGCGCAAGTACCATCCATGGTGAAATCTGCAGCATACTTCTTCCATCGTTGATCATACTTCCCCATTCTGCCATTGGAGGCTTTACCCCAAGCCCGAGAAAGGAAAGTCCTGCCAGCTCCATCATCATGGTTCCGATATCAAGAACTGACGTAACAAGGATGGGTCCTGCGATATTGGGAAGGATATGTTTGAGCAGAAGCTTTCCTGTACTGCTTCCGGAAAGCTTCGCCGCCATAAGATATGCGGAGTCCTTCTGAGTCAGAGTAAGCCCTCTGGCAAGTCTCGCAAACTTCGGCCAGCTGATCACTGCCAGGGCAATGATCGCATTCTGGATACCGCCTCCCAGAACACCTGCTACTGCCAGGGCAAATACCAGTCCCGGAAAAGCCAGGAACAGATCGGAGATACGCATCAGAACAGTATCGGCTTTGCCGCCCTTCCAGCCACAGAAAATACCAATAGCCGTTCCCGCCACAGTGATCACCGCAACCAGGAGCAGCGTTGCATAAATACTGGTCGTACTTCCTATGATCACACGGGAAAGCATATCTCTTCCATAACGGTCTGTCCCGAGCAGATGCTCCGGTCCCGGCGGTTTCTGGGCAAGTACCAGATCCTGGGCATAAGGATCATAAGGACAGAGATATTTTGCAAATGCCGCTACAAACAGAAGCAATGCTGTAAGCACAAGAAAAAAGACAAGCTTTGCTTTTGTATGATTTTTCCGGATCTTCTGCTTCCGGACTGTGATATTATTTTTTCCACTCATGCTCTGTCACCTCCAAGTCGTACTCTCGGATCCAGATAGTGGTAAATAATATCTGTCACCAGATTTACCAGAACATAAATAACCGCCATCCAGGCCACATAAGCCTGGATGATCGGATAGTCACGCATGGTGATCGCATCTACCGCCAGTTTTCCGACACCATCCCACATAAAGATATTTTCCACAATGGCAGTTCCTCCCAGAAGATTGCCGATGGACAGAGCCAGCAGTGTGATGATCGTCAGCATGGAAGCCTTCATTACACTCTTCCAGATGATCACACGACTGCGGATCCCTCTTGCCCGGGCTCCGGTCACATAATCCTTATTCAGTTCTTCCAGAACCGTGGCACGCACCTGTCTGGTATATTTTGCAGCCATGGAGATTGCCAGTGTCAGTGTCGGCAGAATGATACTCTGTCCGAGATCTGTATTTGTGACTACCGGTAAAACGCCCAGCCTGATGGACAGAAAATACATCAGGACCATGGCAGCAAAAAAATTCGGCATGGAATTGCCGATAAAGCTTAAAAATCTTATCAGATAATCTACCCATTTGTTGTGCTTTACTGCTGACAGGATTCCCAACGGGATCGCAAGAACAATTGTAAGAAGGATCGATGACAGAGTCAGCATCATCGTTGCCGGAAGCTTTGAAATAAAGGTTTCATAGACATCTCTGTGAGACACATAGCTCTCTCCCATATCTCCGGTTACCATTCCCGCAAACCAGGCAGCATATTGTACAAGGAATGGTTTATCAAGGCCATATTCTGCCTTCGCATTATCAATGACCTCCTGAGATACTGCAGAGCCTGCATTTTCATACATATAAGTTACTGCATCTCCACCGGCAAGCCGCATCATGGCAAAAGAAAGAAATGTGATCCCGATCAGGACCGGGATCAGCTGCAGCAACCGTTTTATTATATATTTTCCCATATTTTCCTCTCCGCACTTTGTTTCTCAGTATTTCGAATAACAAAAGTTTAACAACACGGCTGTTCTGCCACAACCCCGGCGGGGGGATTTTACATATTCCATTTTGTCATGCACATGTATTCCATCATGTTCTTATATTCTCACACAGTGACATGCGGATAATTCTTTCCAGCCCTCTCCAAGAGACTGTGGCTCTTCATACTCGATCAGCCTTCGTTTTCTCTCTTCCAGCGGATCCGGAATATGGATCGCAGAAAGCAGGGACTGTGTATAAGGATGCTGCGGATTTTCAAAAAGCTCTTTTGTAGGTGCCATTTCTACCAGCTTTCCGTTTTTCATCACACCGGTTGTATCACTTAAAAAACGTACCATGGACAGATCATGGGCAATAAAAAGAAACGAAAATCTTTTTTCCTGCTGAAGCTTTTTAAAAAGCATGACGATCTGTGCCTGGATAGAAATGTCCAACGATGCGATCGGTTCATCTGCAATGACAAGACGTGGTTCCATGAGAAGGCTTCTTCCTATGGCAACTCTCTGTCTCTGTCCGCCGGAAAGCTCTCCCGGCTTTTTCGACAGAATGCTTTCATCCAGTCCTGTCTCCTTCAGGATTTCCCGAAGCCTGTTCTCCAACATTTCTCTGTCACGGATCCTGCGGCTGATCTTTACAGGCTCCAGCATGATCTGCCGTATGCTCATTCGGGGATTCAGTGCAGCACCCGAATCCTGAAAGATCATCTGGATCTCCGTCTGCATTTTCTTCCGCATTCTGAAAGGATCCTTTTTATCCGGCACTCTTGCTCCCTGATAAAAGATCTCCCCGCCTGTAGGCCGGTAGATTCCTGCAAGCGTTCTGGCTGTCGTGGATTTTCCGCAGCCGGTCTCTCCCACCAGTGCCATGATCTCACCTTCCCGGATACTGAAGGAAACATCATCCACTGCATGGATCGTATAATCGGAACGGATACGGAAATGCTGCTTCAGATTTCTGGCTTCGATCAGTACAGGCGCCTGTTTTTGTTCTGTTTTCTGTAAAAATGACGCTTCCTTTTTATCCGGTTTCTGTTTACGGCCGCTGTTTTCCTGTAATCTGTCCTTCAAAATGGAAGGCTTTTCTATTTTCGGAGCTCTTTCATCCAGAAGCCATGTGGCTGCATAATGCGTATCACTGACCTTAAACATCGGAGGAGTCTGTTCATAATCGATTGCCAGTGCCTGGGGATTCCGAACGGCAAACGCATCTCCCGGCGGAGGATCCAAAAGAGAGGGCGGCATTCCGGGGATCGGATTCAGATCCCCTTTTTCACCTGCAAATACAGGCAGAGAAGACAGAAGTCCCCAGGTATAAGGATGCCGGGGATCATAATAAACCTCTTCCGCTGTCCCGATCTCAATGATCTTTCCTGCATACATAACTGCAACTCTGTCTGCGATCCTTGCAACAGCTCCCAGATCATGAGATATGAACACAATACTGATCCCTGTTTTTTCTCTCAGTTCAAGAAGCAGATCCAAAATCTTTGCTTCTACAGTTGCATCCAGTGCTGTAGTCGCCTCATCGGCAAATAATATTTCCGGATCACAGGCCAGTGCAATAGCCAGCACACAACGCTGACGCATTCCTCCGGAAAAAAAATGAGGCTGCAGGCCATAGCGCTGTTCTGCATCCGGAATCCCTACCAGCTTCAGCATTTCCACAGCTCTTTTTTTCGCCTCATCCCCGGATACTTTCTGATTTTTGATAATAGCCTCTGTGATCTGTTTGCCAACCGGGATCGTCGGATTCAGCGTCAGCATAGGATCCTGGAACACCATGCTTACCTTACTTCCGCACAGCTTTTCCATTTTTTTTCTTTTATAGGCTGTGATATTCTCTCCGCAGAGACTGATCTCTCCGCTTTTTACATGTGCATTCGGTGGCAGAAGCTTCATCACGCTACGGCACATAACAGTTTTTCCACATCCGGACTCACCTACGATACAAAGTATCTCTCCTTTTTTTACCGTGAGATCAACATTCCGGACGGCCTGTACCTCGCCGTCCGGTGTGTCAAAGCTTACCGAATAGTTTTTTAATTCCAAAACGGTTTCCTGCATGATCTTTTCCTTATTTTGTAATGGTCCAGTCTTCAATATTCCACATAACACCTACGGAATGATGTCCCAGAACACGTGTGGTATCCAGTCCGTCAAGTCCGGAAACGCCTACATAATCTCCCTGAAGATAAGCAACCAGAAGGATTCCAGGTGCCTTGGCATATGCCTTTTCGAATTCACTATATGCTTCTTTTCTGGCTTCCTCAGTCTCACCGTGACGGCCTTCCTCAAGATATTTATCCACATCTGCATTGGAATAATGCATGTTGTTTCCACTTGCGTCGGTTACAAAGTTTACATATGCCATATCCGGGTCAAACTGTGTTGCATAGCCGGCAAGAAATCCATTGTATCCTGCATCCCAGTCAAATTTGGTAACAAGCTTTACTTCCATTTCCACACCAGCCTGCTTCAGCATATCAGACATGACATTGGCAATATCCACACGCTCTTCTTCGTAATCACGTACCTGGATGGTAAAGTGGAATTTCTGTCCGTTTCTCTCATAGATCCCATCATCACCTTTTTTCCATCCCAGCTCTTCCATCTTCTTTGCAAAGGTATCCAAATCATAGGAGTAGATATTGGCTTCCTTATCTGTTCCGAGAGGGTTTCTCTGGATCGGGCTGTATGCCGGCTCTCCCTGTCCTGCAAGAACACCTGCAATAATGGAATCCTTATCCAGCGCATAATTCAGAACGCCGATAGAATCTCCGTTTTCCTTCCAGAAATCTGTGCTCATATCCATGGCTGCTCCACGGTAATCTGCTGTGGTGAACTCCCAGTAATTATATCCGTCCTTATCCTTGAACTGAGAAGCGTAGTTGGAATTCAGCCATGCAAGATCCGCCTCACCGGACTGGAGCATGGTTGCCTTTGTAGTCTCATCCGATACTGTACGATATACAACGGTCTCAATATTCGGAACCTTTCCGTAATAATCTTCATTTCGTTTCAGTGTGATCATTCCGCCGGTAGCATCCCAGTCTTCAAATTTATAACGGCCTGTTCCCACCGGATTCTGGTTAAAGGATGTGGTATTCACGTCCTCTCCTTCCAGAAGATGCTCAGGAAGGATTCCCATGGTAAAATAATCCAGCATGGCAGCATCATACTGATCCAGTGTAAAGATCACAGTCTGATCATCCGGTGCCTCAATGCTTGTAATGTCCTGATAGTTGCTGGTGATGCTGGCTCCCAGGGTTTCATCCTCTGTAAGCTCCTTATATGTGTATACAACATCCTCTGCATTGAAATCTTCTCCATCATGCCACTTAACACCATCTCGAAGCTTAAAAGTATAGGTATTGGTAGCCTTGTCAAAGGTATAGCTCTCTGCAAGATCCTCTACCGGCTTTCCATTGGCATCATATTTCATCAGTCCTGAAAAAATAAGATCCGGAAGTTCATCATGATTATTCAGAAGGGGATTGATCGTACTTTCTGACTCACCTGCATATACCAGAGTTTTGTTTTCTTCTGCCGCAGCTACGGTTACCGCACTGCCTGCAGCTGCTCCTGTACATGCTGCGGTCACTGCTGCCAGTGTTATCGCCGCATATTTTCTTCCATAGTTGTTTCCTGTTCTCTTTTTCATTCTGTTTTCCTCATCTTTCCTTATTTTCAAACCGGTTATCTACATCTCGGAATGTTTTATCACGGTTTGCGTCCAAATTTTTTTTCTGACTGCATCAGAGATTGCTGTAATGGTTATTTACCTCACTTCTCACAAAGCTTCCCATACTGGTAATGCACATTAAAGTAATGACCAGAAAAACTCCTGGGATCACGATCACCCACCAGGTATTCATGATCAGTGCTTTATTTGCCAGTGAGAGCATACTTCCCCAGGAGACTACATCTGCCGGAAGCCCGAGGCCAAGGAAGCTTAAAGTAGATTCCATGGTAATACAGCTGCTTACCGAAGAAATTACTACAAACATGATCGCCGAAACAAAATTCGGGATCAGATGGTGATACATCACATATCCAAAACTTCCTCCGCAGAGTCTTGCATACATCACATAATCACTGTTCCTTATCTGCCGTACTTCACTTCTTACAATACGTGCCAGTGCAAACCACCCGGTAATACCGATGATCACAGATATGCTGATCACATCATTGGCCTGAATAACCGCAGACAGGATCAGGATCAGCAGAAGGGTCGGAATACTTCCGCACATTTCCGTAAACCGCATCAGAACCGAATCCACCTTTGGACCTGCTGTTCCACTGATGCATCCGTAGGTAACACCGATCACAGTAATGATCGCAGCACCCAGAAGTCCGATCACCAGAGAAACCCTTCCGCCATACCAGATCAGTGAATAAATATCTCTTCCAAGCGAATCCGTTCCAAAGATAAATTCCTTTCCCGGCGGTGTATTCAGATTCTGGAGATAAAAACCTGAGGGATCATGATTTGCAACAACATTTGCAAATACACAGCCAAAAACGATCAGAAAAAGCAGGAACATGGAAAATACCGGTTTCCCCTTCAGCTTTTCCTGAAATGTTTTTTTTCGTTTTTCAGATCCTTGCTGCTTCCACCCGGCACCAACTACCTGAAAAAGCTCAGCTTCTGAAAGCTTCCGGTCAGCTACCATACCCTCACCTCCGAATCCTTCATTCTTGGATCGATCTCTTCATTGACAGTCTGTGCAACAAAGCTGCTTAAAAATACGATGAATCCCGTGATCAGCACATCGATCATCAGCAGGTTATAATCATGATATTTAGCAGATTCCACTGCAAGATTTCCAATTCCCGCATAATTGAAAACAGCTTCCACAGTTACAGTCCCACCCGTTACATGGGGTACCGAAACTGCCATAATACTCACGATCGTCGGCATTACATTTCGAAGACAATGCTTCCACAGGATCTTTCTTTTGGAAAGTCCCTTGGATCTGGCAAGAAGTACATAATCCTTCCGCACCTCATCCAGGAATTTGTTACGTATCATATATGCGTAATACCAGAGATGGCTGAAGATCATTACTACCAGCGGAAGGATCATATGCTTCATACGATTGCCGATACTATCTGCCATTCCCACATCATAGGCACCGCTGCTTGGAAACCATCCAAGATTTACACTGAAGATCAGGATCAGTACCACACCAAGCCAGAAAGCCGGCACATAATAGGCTGCTGTTCCGATCTTGCAGATCAGCCGGTCGATCCACTGATTCTCATGAAGCGTACAGAATATGGCGATCAGAACTGCCAGTATAAAGATCACAATATAAGCAATTCCTCCCAGCACCAGAGTATTTCCGATCAGCGGTCTAATCACATTCATAACCGGCTGCCTGTATTTCAGCGACAATCCGAAATCACCATGGACTACATTGGTAAACCACCTTACATACTGTACCCCGATCCCCTGATCCAGTCCTAGTCTCGTTCTGGCCGCAGCCACCTCATCGCTGGTCATCATTTCCAGGGAATCTCCGTAAAAGGACTGCAGGGGATCTCCCGGTGCCAGTCTCGCCAGCCAGAACACCACCACAGACAGCAGAAACATAACCACAGCAAGCAGAAGGATCCGCTTCAGGATCCGGATGACGAGTTTATTTTCTTTGTTCATAATTTTCCTTTCCCACTGCCCTTTACAGTTCAGACAGACATTCGCATTCCGCTCTGCTGCATGCTCATGAACACAAATCGTGGAGCGATTTGTGTTCATATTTCAAAAGCAGTTATGGCATCCAAAACCATAACTGCTTTTGAAAGGGTCGTGTTATTATTCGACAAAACATTTGTATGCACAAATAGGAGTGCGCGGAGGTTATGTGCATCACAGTGTTTTTATATTCAGCACGCGGAGTGTGCTGCTGATATTATTTTATCATTTAACAGCTTTCGGACAACCCCGGTACGGGGATATTGGACAGTCGGTTTTAGCATGGATGTGTATTCCATATAAAAAACGGGACTTTTCTGTATCAGGAACCTGTGTCCCGTGCAGAAAAATCCCGTCTGGTCTTTTGCTTTATTCTTTTATCACTTCCCGGAAATCTGAAGTCTTTCCTTCACGAATCCCAGAAAATCCTTTCCCTGTTCACTGAGCTCTTCACCTCTCCGGCAAATGCACCCGTAAACAAGTTTCTGGCCTTCTCCCGGAAATGTATATTTCACGGAGGAATATCCCGGATCACGGCCGGAAAGATCCGCACCACTGATATTACACAACTCTCCGGACCCAAGAAGACGTTCCACGATATAATCACTGTTTGTTACGACTACGGTCTCTGCCTCCACTGCGGAATGACCGTTTTCCTCTACAAGGTTCCGGTAATTATCCGGGGAAAATTCATCGGGAAATCTCTGGATCAGCCTGAGCTGGGACATATTAAAAGCTCCCTCATCTGCTGTATCTGCTTTCCTTTTCCCGGTATAAATATTTACCTCGGTTTCCGTCAGCAGCTCAAATTCCAGGTAATTCCGGGAAAGAAAATACTGGAACGCTGCCAGCTGATTCTGCATCACATAGGCGAATCCCATATCATCCTGTCTGGCTTTCACACGTTTTATGATCTCATGGGTATCTGCTGCGTAAACCTGATAATGAAGATCATCGCACTTATGTGCTTCATAATACGTTACGAAGGTATCCGCAAACCAGGAGCTGGGATGAAAGCATACACACAGGTTGCTTTTTGCAAGTGGCTGTGCCTGCATTTCCAGTTCATCTATATTTTCCAGGATCCTCTGCACATGGATATATGCACGCTCTCCTTCCGGTGTCAGCTCTATGCCCTTTGCATGACGGACAAACAGCTGGGTACGCATATCATCTTCCATGGAACGGATTACCTTGCTTACATTTGACTGCGTGGTAAAAAGCAGCTCTGCAGCCTGGCTGAAGGAGCCTGTTTTGGCACAGGCCGCAAAATACTGGATCTGTTTTATATTGAGCATGATCCTACCTCGGTTTCTTCGCAAAGATCAAAAACATCGGGGTCGGATTATAAAACTCGTCTTTTTCTGTATAAATACGTTTGCTGATACCAAGATCAAAGAAAAATTCTTCCACACCTATACGGCTCAGCGTTTCCAGATCCCATGCCGGACGCAGAAAAGAACTGATGGGCAGCTGCCGCTTGATATCCTCGCATTCCTGCATCAGCTCATCCTGGATCTGATGATGGGCATGATTCTCCGGAAGATCCGCAGTGTCCGCAAAGTCTGCTGCTCCGTAGTTTGCATCCAGATTGATCATCACTCCGCCCGGTTTCAGTACGCGGAACCATTCCTGATAAGCATGCTCCGCGTCCGGAAGTGTCCAGGTAAGGTTTCGTGATACGATCACGTCAAATTCCTCATCCGGAAAATCCGGAGCTTCTGCATCCATCACCATAAACTGACAGTCTGCTTTTTCTTCCTCCGCCAGCTCCTTTGCATGAGTGATCATATCCGGTGTCAGATCGATCCCGGTTACCTGATGGCCTTCCTTTGCAAGAAGAATGGTAAAAAATCCGGTTCCGCAACCTACATCCAGGATTCGGAGATTCTTTTTCTCAGGCAGATACTTCTTAAGCTCAGTCATCCAGCGGCCTGCAAGTGCACTGTGAAGCTCTGCTCTTCTCTGTTCCAGAAAGCTGTCGCTGCGCCTGGTCCAGTACTGGGCGATCCTTGTTTTCCGCTCGTCTTTTTCTCTTACGATATTTCCGTAGGTGATCACAGGGCCGCCTTCCACAACCTGAAGACTGGATACCTGATAAAGGATCACACCATCCATGTCTGCACGACAGATTTCCTGTACATTTCCCTCATAATCACGGATCTCGCCAAGATACTCATCCTGATGAACAATATCGCCTGGTTTCTTCACCGGGTACCAGAGACCGTTGACACTGGCGCACTGATAACGCACATCATCCATTTTCAGCGGATAGTACGTACTGTGGGAACGGATTCCGTTATAGGCTCCGATGCTGCAGAGGATATTTCTTACATCTCTTCGCATGGAATCCACTTCCTCCCGTTCCCAGGTTCCCATACAGCCGCGTTCCAGAAGGACCGCCGGAATATGGAAGGTACTTGCCGCATAATTGTAGGCGCCGCCTGTACTCACATTTGACTGTACCATATATGGGACATCAACCTGCTCTGCCATTTTTCGGGAAGCTTCCACGATCTCTGGCTTTGCCACGCCTGCAAAATATACATACGGAGTCAGCTCCTCATAATCATCACCGCCGTGAAGATCGATATAATAATCTGCCTTCCGGATCAGGGATTCTGTGATGGCCGCTGCCAGTCGTTCCATTTTTGTGCCATCTTTTCTGCCAGGGAAAACACGGTTCAGATTTTTTCCGTCTTCCCAGCTGATGCTGCCTGCACGCTTCTCAAAGTCTTCCCGGTTCAGTACCTTTACCAGAACCAGCTGGCCCTTTACCTTTTCCGGTTTCAGCCGCTTCGACAGCTCGATCAGAGTCTGGATCCCTACATACTCTCCTGCATGAAGACCTGCTGTGACGAGAACGGTTTTTCCAGGATCTTTTCCACGGATGATGGTTGCAGGAAGGACAAATTCTCCATCTCCGAGCTCAAGAAAGCCTTCTGTTTTTTCTCCTGCCGCAACCGGAAGATTCAGGAAATGATCCGGCTTTACACCAGTTACCATAAACATTGGTGTGGACTGATAATTTAATCTCTCCTCCTCACTCCAGACCGTTTTCCATATTTCTGTGTCTGTGCGAATCCCAAGAAGTCCTGCTTCTCTGAGAGTTTTTACATCCCACTGGGGACGACTGATCTTTGACAGCGGTACCTGGAGGGCAATCCGCTCCATGCGCTCAATATCCGTACAGAGATAGTGATCATCCAGGCTGTTGTTTTCCACATTTTTCCGGTCGTTTTCGTAGGCCTTACGCTGCTCTTCCTCATAAAGATAACCGTACCAGTTGGCATCAAAATTCAGAAGTCTTCCTCCTACCTTCAGTACACGGACCCACTCTCTGTAAGCAACATCAGGATGCTCCAGATTCCAGGTAAGATTTCGGGAAATGACCACGTCAAAGGTATTATCCTCAAAATCCAGCTTCTGTGCATCCATCCTCAAAAAGCGGATATTCCGGCAAAGGTCTCCTGCATTTTCCTTTGCCTTTTCCAGCATTCCTTCCGTATAATCCACTGCATCTACATGATATCCGGCTTCTGCCAGGATCACAGGAAAAAATCCGGGGCCTGTTCCGATATCCAGGATACGGATCTCTTCCTTGGGTTTGTCCGGAAACTGACTGGTCAGCACCTTAAGCCATGCGTTTTTCTGCGTTCCTGCAAGCTCTTTATGATTCACTTCGGAGTACCCTTCTGTACGGGTGCTCCAGTAAGATTCGATTTCATCGAGAAGTTTTTCCACGTTGATTCCTCCGCACTTTTCTATTCACGTGAGGGAGATCAGGTCCCTCACAGGTCACGTTTAATGTACCAAATTGTCAGGGTATTAACAAGCCCCTGGGGGGGATTCCCAAAATTGCTCTGCTGATAAAATTCCCAAATGCCACACACTGCTTCTGTACTCCTGTCCACCTTGTAATTCTCCGAATGCTGTGGTATCATCCTGGCTGTAGTAATTCAGTAATATAACCGAAATTGAAAGGATGGTTCATATACAAATGACAACACAGGAACTGGCCTATGAAGTTATCAGCCGTTTAAAAAAGGAATATCCGGATGCAGACTGTACACTGGATTATGATGATGCCTGGAAGCTTCTTGTAAGTGTCCGTCTGGCAGCTCAGTGCACCGATGCCCGGGTCAATGTAGTTGTTCAGGATCTCTATGCAAAATACCCAGATGTGGCAGCCCTGGCAGCAGCAGAGCCGGAAGCGATCGAAGCCATTGTACGTCCCTGCGGCCTTGGAAAAAGCAAAGCCCGGGACATCAGCGCCTGTATGCGCATTCTCCACGAACAGTATCACGACAAGGTGCCGGAAGACTTTAACGCGCTTCTGAAACTTCCCGGTGTGGGCCGAAAAAGCGCAAACCTAATCATGGGTGACGTATTCGGCAAGCCCGCCATTGTAACAGATACTCACTGTATCCGCCTTTCCAACCGCATCGGCCTTGTCCATGACATGAAGGATCCAAAAAAGGTGGAAATGGCTCTCTGGAAGATCATCCCTCCGGAAGAAGGCAATGATCTCTGCCACCGTCTTGTCAATCATGGAAGAGAAGTCTGTACAGCGCGGACAAAGCCTTACTGTGACCGCTGCTGTCTCAATGATATCTGCGAAAAAAATGGGATCTGAATGTATGCAGTTCAATAAACCTTCAGACCCCGGAAAGGAAAAACATAATGAATTTCAAAAAACTGGAAAATAATCTCCTGGATATGATCCAGGAACAACAGGTAAAGATCGGATACATGAGCGGAGTTACCCGTTTTTATTATCCGCTGCAGTCTCTGAACCGCCTTCTTGGCACAGAGCTTACGGAAGAAGAAATGCAGCATGCAATGGAAGAATTCTCAGATCATGCCTGTGACCGTCTTGGAAAAGTAACGGCTTCTTCCAAAAACGGGCGTTTCTGCATCACCCTGCCGCCTCAGGCCTCGGACTACGTTCACGAAAACCGGAAGCCGAGTGAATTTCTGGTACGCTTTATAGGCACGGTTGCCCGTCATGGCTGTACTCTGGATGAAGTGATGGACGTTTTTCATGCTTATTCCGACCATGTACACATGGAAAAAACAACCGGAACCGGATTTGATTATCTTGTATATTTCGAAGACGGGATTCCGGATGACTACCGGTATTGTCTGTCCCTGGAGGGTGAGCATATGATCTATCATAAGTTCACACCTGAGGACTATGAGGACTTCGGATTCTGATCTCCGAACACCGGGCAAGTTTTCCCCTCTGCTTATTGCTTTTCGCAGCTCTGCAGGGAACTTCCTTTATTTGCTAAACAACCGCCGGTCTGCAGACAGATCTTCAAAAAGTCCTCTGCAGATCGACGGTTGTTTTTATTTTCTATGCACGGAATTTCTTCTGCATCTCCCGCACCATATCTTTCCTCTTAAACAGGAACAGCCATACCAGCATCAGAAAGCTGACGCATATACAGATCAGCGACGGATACAGCACCGTTACCACACCGGCAGCCAGCAGGATCACAGGGATCACTCCTCCGAAAGCTCCTGCTTCCAGAAGATAGATCATATATTCCGCCACCTCCAGCTTCTGTACCGCAGTGATCACCCACATGGAGCAGATCACAGCAAGCGAAGCCAGAGGAAGCAGATAATCCACAGACCAGCCACGCCAACCGGTAAACACATCCCAAAGCACTCCTGCAACAGCTGCGATCACCAGCTGCCACATCTCATTCTTCAGAAGATTCCGCCGCTTCACATAAGCCACTGAAACCATCAGCCAGGTGCAGAACGCCCCTGCAGTCACAAACCAGGCCCAGCCTATATGACTATCCAGCAGATAATCGATCAGATTACATACCACAGCCAGCACAATACACAGAAATGTAAAGCTCTCAAAAAGCTTCATCTGCTGTTTCTGCTCCTCTTTTTGTCCCGGAAGATCATTCTCCCGAATTTTACAGGATACCTGCTCATTTTTCAGTCTCTCCACAAAATTCCGCTCAATATTTCCATTGGGGATCTTGGACGTAAAGCTTAAAACCATCTCATCTCCAAAAGAACAGGAACACAGCTGCAGACTGTCCGTGCTTGCAAAAAGTCCGAATCTCTGAATATATTTCCGATATTCCTCCGGCATCCGGATGATCCCCACATTGGAATAGATCGCCGTGATAGACCTCCCTCCGAGAGTTGTCCCGGCAAGAAGGAACGGGGTTTTGATCTCCAGTGGTACCAGACGCAGGATCGGATTTTTCTCCAGGCTTACCAAATCATTCAGCTTTGCTTCGATCACGTCCTTACTCAGTTCCTTTGCAAACTGCTCCTTTACGGAGCTCAGAATATCCTCAAAGGCTGTATCAGGCTGAAAATAACAGCTGATCTCGATCCATCCGAAAAAATTTGCCATAGACCGGGACGGAAAATAATTTCTCAAATTTACCGGGATCATCAGACCAATGGGCTTTTTCGCCTGATTCTGAGGTACTTCTTCATGGATCGCCCAGATAAGTGCTGCCGTAAGGAAAACCGTGATCGATACACCGGCCGCTTTTGCACGGGCGTGGATCTCTTTTACCGGAACACAGACTTCCGTGATATTCATATCCTCCTGCCTGAGCTTCTCGCCTTTTAACTGGAAAGCAGGCTTCTTGGACTCTCTCTTTCTTGGCGCATCGGAGGAATAATACTGGGAAAAGCTGTCCTCCTCCATATCCCTGCCCGTAATGTTTTCATCCGAAAAAAGCTCCGGAAGCTCTGCGGATGGGTGCGTCTCCTGAAGATAATTTTTCACCAGCTCCATCAGAAAATGCATGGCTCCCGTTCCATCCGTCAGCGCATGAAATACCTCGAAATTAATCCTGTTCTTATAATAGCTCACCCGAAAAAGAAGCGTTTTTTTGTCCGGAATATAAAGTCCGCTGCAGGGTGCACCTGCTTCTTTCTTTACCACTGCCGGAATATCACGTCTCTCCAGATAAAACCAGAACAGTCCCTTTCTTAAAACTGCACGGAAAAGAGGATATTTTTCCAGTGTCCTCTCCAGGGCTTCCTGCAGGTTTTCTTCTTTTATCTCTTCTTTAAGTTCACAGTAAAAACGAAATACCCTGGTGTCATTCTTTCCTGTCACCGCCGGGAACGCCAGCGCCGCATTGTCAAGTTTTCTCCACTGTGCATATTCGTTCTTCATGATGCTTTCCTTCTTCCTGTTCCTCTGTTTCCAGAAAACGATTTACATATGCAAAGCTCTCCTGCACATGCAGAAATTTGATCCCCAGTGCAAAATACCCGTGAAACGCACCTGCGATCCTGTGCACTTCCACACGATTTCCCGCTTCCTTCAGTTTTTCACCAAATGCCTCACCTTCATCCCGAAGAGGATCGAACTCAGCGGTAAGTATCAGTGTATCCGGCATATTTCGAAAATTCTTCTCCAGGATCGGCGCAAAATAGGGATTCCTCCTGTCTTCCGGACAACTCTCATAGAATTTCAGATAATCTTCCATCTTCTCCGCTGTGAGAAGATAACCGGTTCCATTTGTTTTTACGGATTCAAAAGGAGAGTCTTCCGTATAACAGTTGTTCAGTGCCGGATAAATAAGGATCTGTTTTTTGGGAAAAAAATCTCCGCGGTCTCTGGCCATCATACATACAGCCGCTGCCAGATTTCCGCCTGCACTATCTCCCATAATGGTGATACGATCCGGATCCGTATTCAGAAGAAAACGATTGGTGTAAAAAGTCTTCGCAGCTGCATAACAATCCATCAGTCCCACCGGGAAACGGTATTCCGGTGCCAGCCTGTATTCAACAGACGCCACGATCTGACCGGTAGACTGTGCCATTCTGGCACAAACCCGCTGATAATTCTCTACACTTTCCGTAACCCAGCCACCGCCATGGAAAAACAGGATCACCGGTGGTTTTTTTCCGGAGGCGGCACCGTTTTCCATGTCCTCTTCTGTTGGAAAAAACAGACGGATCGGCACTTTATAGTCTCCGTTATAAACTTCCGCATCCAGTGTCCTGTAAAAGATCCTCATAGGATCCATCTTCTTAAGATCTGCCAGCTTTCTGGAAGCCTCCACTTCGATCCCGCCATAGGAAAGAGCATGGAGCACTGTCCGCACGGCACGTGGCATAGCCGCTTCTCTCCCGGTCGGAATGCCCGGAACTATGACTGGGCGGCTTCTTCTGTTTTCTTTTCTTGTATAGATATATTTTGTTTCTGTTTCGTATCTTCCAGGAATGCAGACTTGTTTCACGCAGGTACGCCTGTAGGCAATCCTCTTCAGGATCTCATGATCTGTACGGATGATCACTTCCGTTCCCTTATAGCCCCGGATATAATATCTGTTTTCTTTCTTTTTTATACGTGGTTGTCTCAATCGCAGTAAATATTTTTTGATTACTTTTTCCTCCGTGGATTTTTCCTTTATTTTCACCTATGATAGCATCCGCAGTCTATGAGTACAAGTCATAGTAAAAAATATACTGCTGCATGATCCCACGCATTCCTCTGTATCTGCGGTTGGGAAATCCTCTTTTGTAATGCACGTCCATGACCTGACGGATGTGGGTATCTATGGGAAAAGCATCCATATGATGCAGTGCAAACAGGCAGATACATTCAGCTACCTTTTCTCCCACACCACAGAGCTTCATCAGCTCCTTCTTTGCCTGAGGGTAACGCATATCATAGATTTTTTCCAAGGAGATCTGACCGGATGCAATGGTCCTGGCCGTTACTGCGATATATTTTGCCCGGTATCCCAGGCCGCATCCTCTTAACTCCTCTTCCGTTGCCTGACTCAGCGCCTCTACAGTCGGAAAAGCGTAGTATTCCACACCTGCAGATGAATTTTTTCGCTCTCCGTACTTCCGGCAGATGGTTTCGATACATTTGCGGATACGCTTGATATTGTTCTGCTGAGATATCAGAAACGTAACGATCATTTCCCAGAGATCCTGTCTTAATATCCGTATCCCGTCTCCTGCCTTTATTGCGGCACCCAGATATTTATCCCGTGGATTAGCAGCATTCATGTAAGCTTCATAATCCGTATCCAGATCAAAATAAAGCACCCAGTAACAGATAAATTCCTCCTGAGAGCAGCAGAAATCCACCACTCCGTCTTTCTGATACATTTCCAGATACTGGTCTCCCGCCACCATGGAAAAATGTCCGTCTCCAAGCTTTCTCATCCGGAAGCACTGTCCGGAATCGCATATTTTATCAAGGCTGAAATGTTCCAGCTCTACTGTGATCATGTCTGTTCCTCTCGTAAATATTTTTCCTTATATAATATTCTGTATTCTCTTGGTGTCATCCGGTACCGTTCCCGGAATACCCGGTTAAAAGTCCTCTGACTTTCAAATCCCGGGATCTGCACATACGCCTGTTCCACTGCAAGATTATCATCCTTCTCCTTGCGGTTTGCCCTGAGACACCGTACCGCATTTACAATATCCGGATGCACCTGCTCCTTTTTTATAACCGGGTCTTCCGGACAGCTGTTCTGAATGATATCCGCAAACTGACCAGTCAATACCGGCTTTGCCCAGAGATAGACTGCTTTGTTTTCTCCCGTAGAGAACACCTGATAGTGATGGATCACATCCGGAAAGATCACTGCAAAATCTCCCTCTTCCATATGATAAAGCTCCTGTCCCATACCAAGCTCCAGAGTTCCCTCTGTGATATAGATAAACTCTATGGAGTTATGAAGATGGGGTGAAGCATGGGCTGAGGTCCGCAGATGAATATGGAGATTCTTCTTTTTTTCTTCGTATACTGGAAACATGGATTTTTCTCTCCGCAATATTTGACTACTTTTTCTGTGTTTTTGGCACGTAATATTTCCGAGAGTTTATTATAATGCATTTGTAAGTTAAAGAAAAGAGGAGGAAAATAAAATGAAAAAAATCATAGAATTTATCAAATATGCGATCAAATGCTACGTGGAGATCAATGCAAGAAATCCATATTTCCGCTAAGAAGATCCTCAATAATATCTGAGGTCACGGATATTTTGTGTGGATCATGCGCATGAAAAAAACTGAATAAAAGTCAATAAATGACTTGTGCGAAAATAATATCACCTGGCATCATGAAGTATCTCCAAAGCCCGTTTATATCTTCCATGCAGCCGTGATATCTGTTCAGCAGACATATTTTCGCAGTCAGAAAGACGTGTTACATCAGAATTGTGGAGCAGATCAGCCTGCTTCACTTTTTTTGCGATCGGATTCTTCCGGAGCTTCCGGATATAATCGAAATAATTCATATTCTTATCTCTTGTAAGACAACGTAAGGCCTCCACAACCTCTTCCGGAAATTCTCCGGCAAGATCCTCAAATGTGATCTCTGTATCTTCTATCACATCGTGCAGAAGTGCCGTACATACACTGAGTTCATCATCCATCTGCTCCGCTACGTGAAATGGATGAAAGATATAAGGTGTCCCGCTTCGATCTGTCTGTCCATGATGTGCCTCGTACGCCACCTTCATAGCTTTTTTCGTCAAAGCTGTATAAATCATAGCTGTGCCTCCCGTCAGGTCTTTCGAACCCCCGTTCATACTCTGTATTACACAGTATAGCATCTATATTTCCTACATACAAGGATAAAAAGTTTTATATATCTATCATTTTTACTTATATACGACAATTTTCTGATTATAATATTCCCCAAATTCTGCTGTTCTTATTTGGAGCTTTCATTCGATCATGAACTCGCTTGCCCTCATTCTGAAATTAGTATATACTTACTAGTACAGCGAAAATTAAGTTTCTGCCATATTGACGCAGGATGATTTCTTCATCTGCAAGGCGGAGGAATGAGGCGTAGCGGTGGCTACGACGATTGACGACAACGCAGCAGATGAAAAATCAGACAAGTCAATATGGCGGTTACTTAATATTCGCTGTACTAGGTCAGGTAAAACTATCCATATTCATGGTATTACACGGATCACTTCATTTTAAAAAAGAAAGGAATCTTACCTATGAAATTTATATATCCCGCAGTTTTCCGTCCCACAGAGGACAAAAAATACAATGCTTTTTTTCCGGATCTTGCCTGCTGTGAAGCCAACGGTGACACGCTGGATGATGCCATCGAAAATGCCAATGCAGCTGCATACGACTGGATCTACACAGAGCTTATGGAATTTGAGGGAAAGCTTCCTCCGGTTTCCGATGAGAGCGATCTGGAGCTTCAGGAGGGAGACGTTGTCCGCAATATCTCTGTAAATATCCGCTTCCAGGATGGCTGGGACGAATAAACTCTCGTATCACAAAAACAAAGGCGACATTTAATATCATTTTCAATAAATGTCCGTGTCGAAAATGCCTGTTATGCAAAAAGCATCCGGATCGGTAATTGTCCTTTATTACCGATCCGGATGCTTTTATTATACATTTCTTCATTGTTCGTGATACTGTCTGAAAAATTTACGCAGTCCGTCCAGTGCTTTTACCAGCACTTCTGTCTCATTCTCATTCAGCTCTGCGATCACCGCTTCTGTCATCTGCCTATGAAACTCCGCATGATGATGATATGCCATACGTCCCTTATTTGTAAGCTGGATAAATACCACACGCCGGTCCTTCTCACTTCGCTCTCTCTTCACATAGCCTTTTTTTACAAGACTGTTCATAGATGTTGTGAGGGAGCCTACGGTGATCTTAAGCTTGGCTGCAATGGAGGACATGTTCCCCCCTCCAAGGCCTACAGCCTCGATAATGTGCATATCATTGTTGGAAATATCTTTATATTTATCTGTGATGATGGCTTCCTCCTCCAGTCGGAGGATCTCATTGAACAGATTCACCAGCACGTCATTTATAACTTCCCGATTGTCCACTCTACCCGCTCCTGTTTCTCCGGAGCAAAAAGGCTTCTCCGGTTCTCTGTTTATGAAGCCATCGTAACATAAATATGGCATTTTTTCCACTGGATTTTTACTTTGCGGGCTACAAAATCACTGCCCTTATTGCTTCTACATTTTCCGGAAACGTTCATAGCGATGTTCCAGAAGCTTCTCCGGCTCTTCTTCGCCATATTTCTCAAGAAAATCCGCAATTCCGTTTTCCAGATAACCTGCGATATCATTTATGTTCTCACGGCTTACAGGCTCTGCTTCCGGAATCACATGCTCGATCATCCCCATCTGGTAAAGGTCTGCAGCTGTGAGCTTCATCACTGCTGCTGCTTCCTTTGCCTTTTTGCTGTCTTTCCAGAGAATGGAGGCAAAGCCCTCCGGGGACAGGATGGAATAAACGGAATGCTCCAGCATCCATACCTCATCTGCCACCGCCAAGGCAAGGGCACCTCCGCTTCCGCCTTCACCGATCACAACGGAAAGCACCGGCACTGTGAGACCTGCCAGTGTATAGAGATTTTTTGCAATGGCTTCACCCTGTCCACGTTCCTCTGCTTCCAGCCCGCAGAATGCGCCTGGTGTATCTACAAGGCAGATCACCGGACGGTGAAATTTCTCTGCCTGCTGCATCAGGCGCAGGGATTTCCAGTACCCCTCCGGAGATACCATTCCGAAATTCCGGGTAATGTTTTCCTTTGTACCCTCTCCTTTTTCCTGTGCAAGGACAGTTACCGGCTGTCCGTGGAAAAATGCCACACCACCGATCACTGCCGGATCATCCCCGCAGTGACGGTCTCCGTGAAATTCCATGAAATCGTCAAAAAGCGCTTCGATGTAGTCCTTTCCTGTAGGACGTGTTTTGGCTCTGGCAAGCTGAACATGTTCCCAGGGAGTGAAATCTCCGGATGGAACGAAGTCCGGCCAGATCCTATTATCTTCCTCAACAGTTTTCATCGATTCCTGATTGTCAGACTTGAACCCATTTTTAATATCCGTATTATCGGACTGTACATTATTCAGGACTTTATCCTGATGTAATCTCAGAATATCCGCCAATACGATCCTCTGCTCCTCACGCTTTACGATCTTGTCCACAAAGCCGTGTTCCAGAAGAAATTCCGCTCTCTGGAAGCCTTTGGGAAGCTTTTGTCCGATGGTCTGTTCGATCACTCTGGGACCTGCAAAACCGATCAGCGCTTTCGGCTCTGCCAGGATAATATCTCCCAGCATAGCAAAGCTTGCCGTCACGCCGCCTGTTGTCGGGTCTGTGAGGACCGGCACATAAAGAAGTCCAGCATCGCTGTGCTTCCGGATGGCCATACTGGTTTTTGCCATCTGCATCAGGGAAACCAGGCCCTCCTGCATTCTGGCACCGCCGGAACAGATATAGAGGATTACCGGCAGCTTCTCCTCTGTGGCACGTTCAAAAGCCCGCGTGATCTTTTCCCCCACGACTTCTCCCATACTGGACATCATGAAACGGCAGTCACAGACACCAAGTGCCACAGGTGTCCCTTTTATAGTACATTTTCCGGTAACTACAGCCTCATCAAGCCCTGTCTTTTCACGAAGCCCCTGAAGCTTTTCTTCGTAGCCTCTGTACTGAAGGGGATTCTTTTCTTCCATGTGAGCATCCCACTCCACAAAGCTCTTTCTGTCTGCGATCAGTTTGATCCGACGATAAGCGGGTACATGGAAATAATTTCCGCAGTGGGGACAGATGTATTGATTCTGCTTTACCTCGTCTACAAAAACCGCCGCTTTGCAGGCGTTGCATTTACGCATCAGGTTATCCGGCACCTCCGGAATGTTTTCCTGTTCCTCACCCCGGATATCCCTGACTGTTTTTTTGAACATGTGCTTAATTCTCATTGATCTTCACTCCCGCAATGATATGGCTGGCAAGAAAGCCAGTGTCAAAGTTTCCGGACTGATAATCCTCATCTTTCAGGATTTCGTACTGATAGTCAATATTTGTATCGATTCCGTCAATGATCACCTCACCAAGAGCACTCTGCATTTTTGCAATGGCTTCTTTTCGGTTACCTGCATGAACGATCAGCTTCGCAAGCATGGAATCATAATATGGCGGGATCTTACAGCCGTTATACACACAGGTATCCACACGGATCCCGTTTCCTCCCGGAAAATGCGCTCCCTGGATAGTTCCCGGCGAAGGACGGAAATTTTTTTGAGGATTTTCAGCATTGATCCTGCACTCAATGGCGTGTCCCTGGATCCGGACATCCTCCTGAGCGATCTCAAGAGGCATTCCGGAAGCGATCTTCAGCTGCTCCTTTACAAGATCGATACCTGTTACCCACTCTGTCACCGGATGTTCCACCTGGATCCTTGTATTCATTTCCATAAACCAGAATTTTCCATCCGGTTCCAGAAGAAATTCAATCGTTCCCGCATTTACGTAACCGGCTGCTTTCGCCGCCGTCACCGCCGCATGCCCCATTTTTTCTCTTAATTCCGGAGAAACTGCAGCACTTGGAGATTCCTCGATCATCTTCTGATGATTTCTCTGGATGGAGCAGTCACGCTCTCCCAGATGGATCACATTTCCGAAGCTGTCTGCAAGGATCTGAAACTCAATATGTCTCGGATTTACCACGAAATGTTCAATATACATGGTACCGTCGCCAAAAGCGATCTCAGACTCTTTTCTGGCGGTTGCATAGGCTTCTGGAAATTCCTCCGGTGTGTTTGCCACACGCATGCCTTTTCCGCCGCCGCCAAGAGCTGCCTTGATGATCACCGGATAACCGATCCTCTCAGCTTCCTTAAGACCGGTTTCAATATCCTCCACATCCCCTTCGCTGCCCGGGACTACCGGAACACCAGCTGCGATCATGGTGCTTCTTGCAATTTTTTTGTTGCCCAGCATACGGATGACCTTTGATGGAGGACCCACAAATGTGATCCCGCATTTTTCACAGAGCTCCGCAAATCTGGCATTTTCAGAAAGAAAGCCAAATCCCGGATGAATGGCATCCGCACCGGAAACCATGGTTGCACTGATGATCTGTTCCATATTCAGATAGCTCTGTGCAGATGGTCCCGGTCCGATACAGATTGCTTCGTCCGCCAGCTGTGTGTGAAGGCTTTCCTCATCTGCCTCAGAATAAACCGCCACTGTGGCAATTCCCATTTCTCTGCAGGCACGGATAATACGCACCGCGATCTCGCCTCTGTTGGCGATCAGTAACTTTCGAATCATACAATCACCTTACCCGATCATAAATGTAAGCTCAGCCTCTACGGCAACCTCGCCATCCACAGATGCCACTGCAGAACCAATGCCTACAGGACCCTTTCTGCGGATGATCTTTGTTTCAAGACGGAGCTTGTCTCCCGGAGCTACCTTTCTGCGGAATTTACACTTGTTGATACCTCCGAAATAAGCGGTTTTTCCCTTCATGTCCTCCAGGGAAAGAATGGCTACCGCACCCACCTGTGCCAGCGCTTCTACCATCAGAACACCCGGCATTACCGGCTCCTGGGGAAAATGTCCCCGAAAAAAATCCTCGCGGAAGGTCACACATTTATATCCGACAGCAAATTCACCCGGCTCATAATCTTCAATATAGTCCACAAGCAGAAACGGATGTCTGTGTGGAATGATCTCCTCGATCTGTTTTACATCAAGATGCTTCATTCTCTATCCTCCTGAAACAATAATTTTTCTTATTCTCTGATTCTGATCTGAAGGTACTTATCGGATACGGAAAAGCTTCTGACCGTATTCTACCGGCTGTCCGTTCTCCACATAGATCTCTGCGATCTCGCCGTCAAAATCACTTTCGATCTCATTCATCAGCTTCATAGCTTCCACGATTGCAAGAACCTGGCCTTTTTTTACCTTGTCTCCCACCTGAACGTAAGGAGGAAGATCCTGGGACGGTGCAGCATAGAAGGTTCCTACCAGCGGAGATGTTACCAAGCTGCCTGTCTGATCTTCCCCGCTCTGTGGTACGGTTTCCGACTGCTCAGTACCTTTCACTCCCTGTGCTTCTGCCACAGTTTTTCCTGTCACTGTCACTGCCATTTCATCTGTTGAAGCCGGTACCACAGGATCTTTGCCTGCCACCGGTGCTGTATTCACTGCCCTGCGGACTTTTCCACCGGTCATTCCTACTGCCGGAATGTTTTCCACAGTTTCTCCCATAACCCCCTGGATGATCTGTGGCTTTCCATGCTCCATACTTAAGGTCAGATCTGCTGTCTCATATGTAAAGGCAGTAAGCTCTGATGCAGATACGTGATCGATCAGTTCAAGAATCTGGTTAAATTCCATAGCTTCAGTCCTCCTCATACTTCTTTACAAGCAATGTTCCGTTGTGTCCTCCAAATCCAAGGGAATTGCTCATTGCATAACGAACTTCCTGTTTTGCCGGAGCGCCGATCATATAGTTCAGATCAAGCTCCTCCTCTGTTTCTGTTGTTCCCACTGTCTGATGGATAAATCCGTCCAGAATGGATTTTACGCATACGATAAACTCAACAGCTCCTGCTGCGCCAAGAAGATGGCCCACCATGGATTTTGTGGAATTGATCTTTACATCCTTGGCAGCGTCCTTAAACGCAAGCTTGATAGCTCTTGTTTCAAACAGGTCATTGTGATGTGTTCCGGTTCCGTGTGCATTGATATAATCCACCTGCGCCGGTACAACACCTGCTTCCTTCATGGCATTTTCCATAGCACGTGCGGCGCCGCTTCCGTCCTCGGCCGGAGATGTGATATGGAAAGCATCTGCAGTTGCACCGTATCCCACAACCTCTGCCAGGATATTGGCATTTCTCTTTTTGGCATGCTCAAGCTCTTCCAGAACAACCACACCTGCACCCTCGCCCATAACAAAACCGCCTCTGTCTTTATCAAACGGAATGGATGCACGCAGCGGATCCTCACTTGTGCTCAGTGCAGTAAGGCTTGCAAAGCCTGCGATACCGATAGGGCAGACAGCTCCCTCTGTACCACCGGCAAGCATTACATCTGCATCACCATACTGAATGGCACGGAAAGCATCTCCGATACAATGTGTTCCTGTCGCACATGCCGTTACCACGTTGGTGCATTTTCCTTTTGCGCCGGTAGCGATAGAAACATTTCCGGCTGCCATATTTGTGATCATCTTCGGAACAAGAAGCGGATCCACTCTTGAAGGACCTTTTTCCATAAGCTTCTTCTCATTGGTCTCGGTAGCCTGAAGACTTCCCACACCGGAGCCGATGATAACGCCTACCATGTACGGATCTTCCTCTTCCATCTTAAGCCCGGAATTTTCCACTGCTTCCAGTGCAGCTGCTACCGCATACTGGGAAAAAGGCTCCATTCTTCTTGCAGTTCTCGGATCCATGCGATCCTTTGCCACAAAATCTTTAAGCTCTGCTGCCAGTGTTGCCTTGTATCCGGTCGTATCAAAACGGGTGATCGGTCCGATCCCCACCTTTCCTTCTTTTACTCCGTTCCAGAAGCTTTCCACATCATTTCCGATCGGTGTTACTGCTCCAAGTCCTGTTACTACTACTCGTCTTTTCATCAATCTATCCTCCTGACTCCGGGGAGCCTTCTTTACATTGCCATTCCGCCGTCTACGCGAAGTACCTGTCCTGTGATGTAACGTGCACCGTCTGATGCCAGAAATGCAGCTGCCTTTGCCACGTCTTCTGTTGTTCCCATGCTTCCCATGGGGATAGATGCCGCAATATTTTCTTTTACTTTGTCAGAAAGCACGTCCGTCATATCTGTTTTGATAAATCCCGGTGCAATGGCGTTGACCGTGATCCCTCTGGATGCCAGCTCCTTTGCAGCGGATTTTGTAAGACCGATGATCCCGGCTTTGGATGCCGCATAATTGGCCTGTCCTGCATTTCCACGAAGGCCTACCACCGATGAAAGGCTGATGATCCGGCCGCTTCTCTGCTTCAGCATCATTCTGGACACATGACGGATGCAGTTGAAGGTTCCTTTCAGATTGATGTCAACAACTCTGGAAAAATCTTCCTCACTCATTTTCATGAGAAGTCCGTCCTTCGTAACTCCGGCATTATTTACCAGGATATCAACACGTCCGTATTTCTCTGCAACAGCTTTGAAAAAAGCTTCACATGCATCAAAATCTGCCACATTGCACTGCAGGATATCTGCCTGGCCGCCGGCTGCCTCGATCTCTGCTTTTGTTTCCCGGGCTTTTTCTTCTGAGCCGTTATAATTGATCACTACAAGGTTTCCTGCTTTTGCAAGCTCCAGGGCGATGGCTTTCCCGATCCCACGTGCACCGCCTGTTACAACTGCGATTTTTTTCTCTGACATATGAATTCCTTTCTGATGTTATGCGGTCATCCGTGATCCGCATTTGTTACCTGGCATTTCTGTCTGTTGCACTATGCCTGCTTTATTTTTGATTCTTTATCTTTTTTTCCAATATTTATACTAGTTCCTGGCAGACCTTCTCTGCATCTTCTACGGTCTGGATGTTATATACTTTTACATTTCTGTCGATCTTTCTCATAAATCCGGCAAGGGTTCTTCCCGGTCCGATCTCAATAAATGTATCTACTCCCTGACGGATCATATTTTCCACACTCTGCTGCCAGCGCACGGAAGAAGAAATCTGTTTTTCCAGAAGTGCTTTTGTTTCCGCCGGATCTTCCACATACTCTGCGGTCACGTTTGTCACATACGGGATTTTAAGTTCATGAAGTGTGACACCCTCCAGAACCTTTCCCAGTTCTTTTCCTGCAGTGGCAAGCATTGCGGAGTGGAACGGTCCGCTGACATTTAACGAGATCACTCTTCTTCCTCCGGCTGCCTTCAGCTTTTCAGAGGCTTCCGCAACAGCCTCCGCAAGGCCTGTGATCACGATCTGGCCGGGACAGTTGTAGTTTGCAATGCTTACATCTGCAATGTCTGCAAGCACTTCCTCGATCTTCTCTGTCTCCATTCCCATAACTGCTGCCATGCTTCCCTTACCTGCCGGAACTGCCTGCTCCATAAGGATTCCCCTTTTTCTCACGGTAGTAACAGCATCCTTCAACTCCATGCCGCCGGCAGCTTCAATAGCGCAGTACTCGCCAAGGCTTAATCCTGCAGTTACATCCGGATGAAGTCCCATCTCCTCTACCACCTTCTCCATGGCAAGACAGGTAGTGACCAGTGCAGCCTGTGTATATTCAGTCAGGTCAAGCCTGTCATTTTCTTCAAAGCAAAGTGCTTTCATATCCAGATCCAGCCACTCACCGGCAGAGTCGAAAACATCCTTTGCTGTATCGTATTTCTCATAAAAATCTTTTCCCATTCCGGCCTTCTGTGCACCCTGGCCCGGAAAGATGAATGCTGTTTTTCCCATTTATTATTCCTCCACAAGAAAACTGTTTTTCTTTACAGTCTCTTTTGTCTCTCTGATCAGTCTTGCCATCAGCTCCTTACAGGTCGGTACATCCTTTACCATACCTGCGATCTGTCCGGACATAACGCTTCCGGTTTTTACATCGCCGTCAACAACAGCCTTCCTGAGGCCACCAAGTGTCAGCATTTCCAGTTCTTCAAAGGATGCACCTGCAGCTTCTTTCTCCAGATATTCCTTTGTCATAGGGTTTCTTAAGGTACGGACCGGATGACCTGTGGTACGGCCGGTTACTCTTGTGTCGATATCCCTGGCTTTCAGAAGGAATTGTTTGTAATTCTCATGTACGTGACATTCCTCTGTTGCCACAAATCGGGTTCCCATCTGTACGGCTTCTGCACCCAGCATAAAGGCTGCCGCGATCCCACGACCGTCTGCAATTCCACCTGCTGCAATTACCGGGATCTTTACTGCATCCACGACCTGCGGTACCAGCGCCATAGTGGTTGTCTCACCGATATGTCCGCCAGACTCGGTTCCCTCTGCTACCACTGCATCTGCGCCACAGCGCTCCATTCTTCTTGCAAGAGCTACAGATGCAACAACCGGGATCACCTTTACTCCGGCAGCTTTCCATGCTTCCATGTATTTTTCCGGGTTTCCGGCACCGGTTGTTACTACCTTGATTCCTTCTTCTACTACGATCTTCGCAACCTCATCGGCACTTGGACTCATCAGCATGATGTTTACACCAAAAGTCTTATCTGTCAGTTTTTTCGCCTCACGGATCTGCTCACGCACCCACTCTGCCGGTGCGTTTGCCGCTGCGATCAGTCCCAGGCCGCCTGCCTCGGATACTGCTGCCGCAATGTGATGATCTGCCACCCAGGCCATACCGCCCTGGATGATGGGATATTCAATACCAAGTAATTCTGTAACTCTTGTTTTCATCTTTTACCTCCGGAAAATTAAATCAAGCGGATAAAAGCATCCGCGGTTTATTTGGATCAAGCGGATAAAAACATCCGCATTCACTACGTAGCCTTATTTTAACAATTCATTAACAGGGGCTTTAATACTCGATCAGGCTTGCTCCGTACGTCAGTCCGCCGCCGAAGCCTGCAAGGACCATTCTGTCACCCCGCTGCAGTTTTCCGCTTTTTTTCATCTCATCCAGGAGGATAAGAAGACTTGCGGAAGAAGTATTGCCGTATCTGTCCATATTCATAGGGAACTTGGAAATGTCTTCTCCCAGCCGCCTTGCTGCGGAACGGATGATCCGCTCATTTGCCTGGTGGAGAAGATAATAACTGATATCTTCACAGGAAACCTGCTCTCGGGAAAGAAGCTCCTTCACAGCCTCCGGTACCTTGCTCACGGCAAAGCTGAACACTTCCTTTCCGTTCATCTGTATGTAGGTTTCCTTTGCCTTCGGATCATTTTCATAACGGATCTGATTTCTGCTCTGTAAAGTAAGTGCACCGCCTTTTTTTCCAATGGAATGGGTTACCTGTGCATAGCTTCCACCCTCTTCTGCTCTCAGCACGACTGCTCCCGCACCATCCCCGAAAAGAATGCAGGTGCCACGATCTGTCCAGTCCGTTAAACCGGACAGCTTTTCCGCACCGATCACAAGGGCATTCCTATATATTCCCTGGGCCAGGTATGCCTGCGCAGTGTTCAGTGCCAGAAGAGATCCTGTGCAGGCGCCGTTCAGATCAAAACAGGTAGCCTTTTCCGCTCCGAGCCGCTCCTGCACCCCACATGCCACACAGGGCATGATCTCTGTTGGAGAAATGGTTGCCACAAGGATCAGATCGATTTCTTCTGCCTTCATTTCTGCGTCTTCCAGAGCTTTTAATGCTGCCCCCGCTGCCATCGTCACAGTATCTTCGTCCTCTTTTGCAATATGTCTCTGTACCACACCGGTTCTTTCCCGAATCCACTGATCACTGGTTTCCACCATCTTTGCCAGATCGTTGTTATCCCACACTCTGTCCGGTGCCCACGAACCGGTTCCACATATTTTACCTGTCATATTTTTCTCCATGATATCTGTCTTAAATCAGTCTGTATAAATCTGTACTGCTGTTCTCTGAATTATCTTTTATCTTAAAATATTTTGATTATCAAATTATATCATCATAAAAGTATTTGTCAAGAAGGAATTTTTGAGCATCCTTTTATGAAAAAAATAACAGCTGCCCCAGGCGTGGAGTATTGGTCTCTCCTCTGTCCTGTGACAGCTGTCTTATTTTTTTCAGACAGGTATTGTATTTATGGTTATTGCATTTATAGTTATTGCCTTCATAGTTTTACTTCATCGCCCACTGTACCAGGCACACCACACCAATCTGCACCAGCAGTATCACCGGTACACCAATTGCAAATCTGGCTTTTCGGGTTTTGTGGTGAAAAAATCTCATGCCAAGGATCGCCCCGACGCTGCCACCGATGACAGCACTTAAGATCAAGGTCTTCTCCGGGATCCGCCATTTATTACGACGGGCTTTCTGCTTGTCAACTCCGAAAAGCACAAAGGCCAGGATATTGACTGCAAGCAGATAATAATATATGTAATCATTCATGATAGCTCCCTCCGGGCTCTGTGTCCTGTATTTCGGACAGTAACCGATTTATGTATTCATTGCAGTTTGATGATCAGCACCGGTATGGGCGGATCATTAGGCCGGTTTGCATATTCCGACAGGATCACCAGATATTTATGAGGATCCAGCTGACGGATAAACGCAAGCATCTCATCCCGTTCCTGATATCCCGTATCCCCGCCACTGTAAATGCAAAGTGTCATAAGTCCGCCTTTTTTCAGAAGCTTAAGTCCGCTTTCTACCGCTCTTTTGCTGCTGTCTGCTCTGGTCGCCACCGAATGGTCTCCGCCGGGAAGATATCCCAGATTAAAGGTGATGCAGGACACGGTTTCTTCTTCTGCATAAACATCCATATTCTCATGAGACTCCAGAAGAAGCTGATAATTTTCCGGACAGTTATCTCTTTTCAGTCGCTCCTTCGTATGTTCCAGTGCCTGCTTCTGAATGTCAAAAGCCAGAACCCGTCCCCTTTTTCCTGCAAGCTGGCTTAACAGAGCCGTGTCATTGCCATTTCCCATTGTTGCATCGATACAGATGTCTCCCGGCATGACCTGCTGCCGTATAAAATGCTGCATGTATGCAGTGATCTGAAGATTTTTCATTTAAAAATCCTTTCAAAATTCTCTTACAGTTCATGATAATACGGACAGATATCCTCATAATGTCCATCCTTCATACGGAACCCCTTCGGGATCACGCCAAGCTGGGTAAATCCAAGTCTCTCATAAAGATGTCTTGCAGGAACATTGCAGGCCACAACCGCATTAAACTGCAGGACACCAAAACCATGCTCTTTTCCCCGGGTCAGACAGTCGGATACCAGCTTTTCTCCTATGTGAAGTCCTCTGGAATCTCTGCTTACCGCATAGCTGGCGTTACAGATATGACCGCATCTTCCGATATTATTCGGATGAAGAATGTAAAGTCCGTAAACTTTTCCGCTTTCCGCATCTACTGCTGCAGCTGTATAGGTCTGTTCTGAAAAAAAAGCTTTTCCTGTCTCTTCGTTAAGGCATTCTTCCTGTGGAAAAGCCACACCGTCTTCTACAACCTCATTCCATATCCGGATCAGATCCGGAAGATCTTTTTCTTCGTATTTTCTTACTGTAACATTCATGATGATCTTCTCCTCTATTTAAGCAGCTCCACATTCCGTCCATTTCTTTGGATCACACCCTCATCCGAAAGATTTTTGATCTCCCGCATCATGGCACTACGGTCCACACTTAAGTACTGGGCCAGTGCAGTATAGGACATGGGCAGCTTGAATTTCCCGGCATTTTTTTCCGCAGCCAGAGAATGCAGATAGGCTATCAGCTTCTTTCTGGTGGAGGATCGTGAAAGCATGTATATCCGATCCGTCTGCTGCCTGGAACGGAGGGCTGTCATCTGCAGAAGATTACTGACCATCTGGCTGTGATGATGACAGGCATTTTCACAGCGCTTGATCACATGCTCATAATCAATAAACAGCACCTTCGTCACGGTAGTAGCACATACATAATAATGCTGGGAATCTGACGGAAGCAGAAACGGTTCGCCAAATACACTGTCCCTATTCAGTTCATCGATGACATACTCATTTCCATCCTCGTCACAGCAGTAGAGAACTGCTCTTCCCTCCTGGATCAGACCGATCTTTTTCATGGAGCTGGAATATTCCATGATGGTTTCTCCATTCTGAAAAACTTTCTCCCGGACTTTAAAGCAGACACGCATTCTTTCCTGTTCTTCGGGCAAAATATCCGTAAATAAAGTGATATGCTCCATAAATTTTCCTCCCACCGGCAAAATACTCTTCCGCATATCTGTACTTTCCTCTTTGTATACAAGACTATGTAAGAGGACTCTCAAAGCAACTATCCGCATTTTATTTTGCTGCATGTTTCTGATTTTATACCAGCACGAAAAAAATGTAAAGTCTGGAAATTTTTCCTGTTTTGTTGTATTTGCAACAGTTTTTGCCATCAATTTCTGTTATATTTTTATCAAAGTTAAGAAACAAACAAATCACTGAAGCATATAAATAAATCCACCATAGAAAGAAAAGAGGAATCGCTCATGAAAATCACAGATACCATCAAATATGTAGGCGTTAATGATCATCAGGTTGACCTTTTTGAGGGCCAGTACAAAGTTCCGAACGGCATGTCCTACAACTCCTATGTGATCCTGGACGAAAAAATTGCGGTTATGGATACGGTAGATGCAAATTTTACTCACGAATGGCTTGATAATATCCAGAAAGTTCTGGGTGACCGGAAACCGGATTATCTGATCGTACAGCATATGGAACCGGATCACGCAGCCAACATCGCAAACTTCCTGAAGGCTTATCCGGACACCATCGTTGTTTCCAACAAAAAAGCCTTCGCCATGATGCAGAACTTCTTTGACCTGGATCTGGAAGGTCATCAGATCATCGTAGATAACGGCAGAACCCTTTCCCTTGGAAAACACGATCTGACTTTTGTATTTGCACCGATGGTTCACTGGCCGGAGGTTATGGTCACTTATGACAGCACAGAAAAGGTTCTTTTTTCCGCAGACGGCTTCGGAAAATTCGGCGCCCTGGATGCAGAGGAACCATGGGACGATGAGGCAAGAAGATACTATATCGGCATCGTTGGAAAATATGGTGTGCAGGTGCAGAACCTTCTGAAAGTAGCCGCAGCTCTGGATATCCAGACCATCTGCCCGCTCCACGGACCGGTTCTTACTGAAGATCTTGGACATTATATTAGCCTCTATGATACCTGGTCTTCCTACACACCG
The DNA here is from genome assembly GCF_024460535.1 of Blautia sp. MSK.18.38. Taxonomy (NCBI): domain Bacteria; kingdom Bacillati; phylum Bacillota; class Clostridia; order Lachnospirales; family Lachnospiraceae; genus Blautia; species Blautia sp. MSK.18.38. Next base: position 140,802 of record NZ_JANFYP010000001.1, read on the forward strand.
GAGGATGACGGAATCGTGATCGCCTACACTTCTGTATACGGTCATACAAAAATGGCCGTTCAGCAGTTGGCCGATAAATTCCGCAGCAAAGGATGTCCAAACGTTGTTGTCTATGATCTTGCAAGAGACGATATGTCCCAGGCACTGAGCGATGCTTTCCGTTACTCCAAGCTGGTTCTCGCAACCACCACATATAATGCAGGCATCTATCCGTTTATGAACGACTTTATTACCCGTCTGACAGAGCACAACTTCCAGAACCGCACGGTAGGACTGATTGAAAACGGAACCTGGGCACCGCTGGCAGCGAAGGTTATGAAAGAAATGCTTTCCAAATGCAAAAAGATCAGCTGGCTGAATACCACAGTTAAGATCATGTCTGCAGTAAACGAAGAAAACCGCAGGCAGATGGAAGCTATGGCTGATGAGCTCTGCCAGGAATACATTGCAAAAAGCGATGATCTTGCCAACAAGAATGATATGACTGCTCTGTTCCGCATCGGTTACGGCCTCTATGTGGTAACCTCCAACGATGGCAAAAAGGACAACGGTCTGATCGTCAATACCGTTACACAGCTTACCGACAACCCATATCGCGTGGCTGTCAACATCAACAAGGCAAACTACTCTCACCACGTGATCCAGCAGACCGGTATCATGAACGTAAACTGCCTGTCCACAGATGCTCCGTTCTCTGTTTTTGAGCAGTTCGGCTTCCAGTCCGGCAGAAGCACCGATAAATTTGCCGGACAGAAAGTAAACCACTCCGACAACGGCCTGGTATTCCTGGACAAATATATCAATGCTTTCATGTCCCTGAAGGTAGAAAACTATGTGGATCTCGGCACTCACGGAATGTTCATCTGCAGCGTCACAGAGGCCCGTGTCATGAGCGATCAGGATACCATGACTTACACCTACTACCAGAAACATGTAAAGCCAAAGCCACAGACCGAGGGCAAAAAAGGCTGGGTATGCAAAGTCTGCGGATACATCTATGAAGGCGATGAACTTCCGGAAGATATCATCTGCCCGCTGTGCAAGCATGGCGCTGTGGATTTTGAGCCGATCGAAGGATAAGACTGAAATCCCCATAACATAAATTGATTTAATCCGGTTACAGCTCCCTTATTTTTACAAATTATAAACCACAAAAAAGACAGGCTTCTGAGGTGGCCTGTCTTTTTTGTATTATCATCCAATGTCTTCGCAGCGTCTTTCACCAAATTTATTCTTACAGCAGATCAGACACTCACGCTCTGTATTTCTGCAGGAATCCTGAAATTTACGGATCATATGCCTTTTATTTATTTCATCAGTCTGATAACCTGCTCTGCAGTATCTGCCAGATTCTGCTTGGCATTCTCATTTTTCATGGCCTCCTCCAGAGTTACCACTCCGCGGAGGATCGGGAAAAAGGCATCGATCCCTGCATCGTTGCAGGCTCTTGCGTCACGCTGTACGGCACCTGCAAAGGCGATCACTTTTTTGCCATATTTCTTTGCAAGCTTTGCAACACCTACCGGCGCTTTTCCCATGGCTGTCTGTCCATCCATACGTCCCTCACCTGTGATCACAAGATCCGCGTCTTTGATGTAGTCCTCAAGTTTTGTCTCATCCAGCACGATGTTGATCCCGGATTCCAGGACTGCATCGGTAAAGGTCAGGAATGCAAATCCCATTCCGCCGGCAGCACCTGTTCCCGGATACTTTGCATCTGCTTTCGGAAAACGCTCCTTTGCAAGCTCTGCGTAAGCACCCAGCCACTGATCCATGTCCTGGATCATCTCCGGCGTAGCACCCTTCTGCGGTCCGTAGATGGAACTGCATCCAAGCTCTCCGCAAAGAGGATTTGTGACATCACAGGCAACACGGAATTTACATTCTGCAAGCTCCGGGATCACATAGGCAGCTGTGATCTCTGTGATGTCTTTCAGGCCCCTTGCTCCCGGAAGGACCTGCTTTCCGTCTTTATCCAGAAATGCATAGCCAAGTGCCTGAAGCATTCCCACACCACCGTCATTGGTGGCGCTTCCGCCGATACCCACAATAAATCTGCGGCAGCCTTTTTCGATGGCGTCCTTGATCACCTCACCGACACCGTAGGTTGTGGTATAAAGAGGATTTCTTTTTTCGTCCGGCACCTGCGTGATCCCTGCTGCACCAGCCATTTCGATCACTGCGGTCTTTGTGCTTTCGATGATGCCATACTCACAGATCACCGGCTCGCCAAGAGGCCCCGTAACCTTTACGTGCTCTGTTTTTCCGTTCATTCCTGCGACAAGGGCTTCCACGGTTCCCTCTCCACCGTCTGCCAGTGGTCTTACCTGAACTTCTGCGTCCGCATCCACACGATGGATACCTTCAGCAGCTGCAAAGCCTGCCTCCATGGATGTCATACTGCCCTTAAAAGAATCGATCGCTGTTACTACCTTCATTTTATTTTCCTCCTGTATGATTTTTATGTAAAGCTGATATCCGTACTCTCCGTTCTATCATTCCGTGTACCGGAAACGTGAAATGTTCATTTACGTGTCAGGCGGATATTTTCTGCGCAGCTCTGCAGCCAAATAACTGTTCTGCTGTTTGGTTATCAGCTGTCCCCGGATGAAAAGAACCTTCTGTGAACTTATTTTTCCCTGGAAATGTCTCTGGCTGATGCCGCAGAGAAGCTTTTTCTCCACAAAAATACTCTTCAATATAAATTAAACCACATTTATAAAAAATGTGGTCTCAATCCCCGAAAATTCCGGGACGCTGTTCTGTTGTATCTGGCACTGGAGCTGGAATGAACCGGCTATTTCACTATTCTCTCACATGAAAGCCAAACTCCTCCTCCAGTGGGATTTCCCTTGCTTCAATCCCCTCGATCTCCACAAAGCTCTGCTGAGAAAGGCGTTCTACCATCTCCCGGATTTCTTCTCTGGTTCCCTGTACTTCCATTTCCACACGATCATCCCAGAGATTCCGTACCCAGCCGGTCAGTCCCATGGACTGTGCAATATAATAGGAGCGGTAACGAAAGCCTACTCCCTGTACTCTTCCTGAAAAATAAAAATGTTTCCGAATCTTTTCCATCTGGCACCTCATATTTTCTGTCTTAACTATTCTGTCTCTGTATCTCCACCCGAAATTCTCCCGCATCCGCCGCAGGAATATCATAACCAGATTATATAATATTTCTTTATAAATTGTAAAGTTATATCCTTCTATCTATTGGAAACTATAATCATCTGCGTTATAATGGTTTTTATCAGAATAAAAAGAAATTTACTTTCTTTTGCAGAAAATATTTTCAACAAAATTTAACATCAGGAGGTAATGATCATGAATGAAAGCATCAAAAACCTGTTAGAACGCAGAAGCATCCGCGCCTACAAAAAAGAGCTTGTTCCGAAAGAAACTCTGGATACGATCCTGGAGGCGGGAGAATATTCCCCCAGCGGCATGGGACAGCAGAGCACTCTTATGGTAGTGACACAGGATCCGGAGCTGGTTGCAAGGCTTTCCAAAATGAACGCAGCTGTTATGGGCAGCACCTCAGATCCGTTCTACGGCGCCCCAACTGTGATCATTGTCTTTTCCGACAGCAAAATGGGCACCTGTGTGGAAAACGGAAGTCTTGTGATGGGAAATCTCATGAATGCCGCACATGCTCTCGGCGTGGACTCCTGCTGGATTCACCGTGCAAAAGAAGTTTTTGACTCCGAGGAAGGAAAAGAGCTGAAGAAGCAGTGGGGTGTTCCGGAGGAATATATCGGCGTGGGCCACTGTGTTCTTGGATACCGTGACTGTGAGTATCCAACAGCCAAACCGCGTAAAGATGGTTTTGTGATCCGTGTGTGATCGGCTTGCAGAATAAAATTTCCACTGCCAAAAACTTTTAATGTAAATAAAGATCTGACAGATTCCTGCATGATACGCATCGCTACGTATCTGAGAATACACAGGGAAACAACCCTCCGGTATCATAAATACCAGAAGCTTTTCCCGTCTTCTCCGGCAGTGATCTGTCAGATTTTATTTTCTCTTATTTCAGTGCTTTATCCTTATATCTGGAAATCTCCTCCAGATATTTTTTCCCAAGGGCACTGATGTTAACACCCTTTCTGGCAACATAACCGATTGTCATGATCTCATCGGAATCCAGCTTCACAGCACAGTAATCGGAACCATTAAGATCCTCACAGATAATACCGGAGCATAAGGTATATCCATTCAGTCCTACCATCAGGTTCAGCATAGTAGCCCTGTCATCGGCTTTGATCAGCCGTTTGTATTCATAGGTGCTCAAAACCTCCTCAGCAAAATAAAAAGAGTTATTTCCTCCCTGTTCAAAGGACAGACACGGATATTCCTTCAGTTCTTCCAGCGTGATCTTCTCACGCTTCGCCAGAGGATGCCCCTTCCACATATAAACGTAGATCCGACAGTTGAGAAGTTCGTGAAACTCCAGACCATACTCGTGAAACATTTTTGTAAGTACCTTACGGTTAAAATCATTTACGTAGAGGATCCCGATCTCACTCTTGAAATTACGGACATCCTCGATGACCTGATGCGTCTTGGTCTCGTGGACCGCAAATTCGTACTCATCCATGCCGAATTGCTTTACCAGCTCCACAAAGGCATTAACTGCAAAGGTATAATGCTGCATGGAAACACTGAATTTTTTGCGTGACTGTTCCTTGGAAATATATTTGGCTTCCATCAGTTCGTACTGTTCCACCACCTGCCTTGCATACCCCAGAAATTCTTCGCCTGCAGGCGTTACGGCGATTCCTCGGTTCGTTCTTCGGAAGATCTCAACACCGGTTTCTGCTTCCAGCTCCCGGATTGCCGTGGAAAGACTGGGCTGAGAAATATAAAGGCTTTTTGCTGCCTCGTTCATAGATCCGGCTTTTGCAATTGCTATGGTATATCTGAGCTGTGCCAGAGTCATCTTTCTGCCTCCCCGTTTCTTGTTCCGGCTTTCTGTTCCTCTTCAGGCAGATCCGGCAACAAGCATCCTTTATCTTTTTATTTAAGGTAGTTCTTATCTACATATCCTTCTTTTCCAAGCTTTGGAACATATACATACCAGTAAGTACTGTCTTTCTTCTCAATGACTTCTACCGTATCTCCGTTATTCAGCTGGGCAATCTCATTGTCCTTGTCATACGCCTTTGTACTGCGCAGAGCCAGATATCCGCTTTCCACTTTAACAGTCATGGATGGAGTTGTCGTACCTGAGCCTCCGGTAAGATAGTTCCTGTCAACATAACCGGTCTTATCCAGCTGCGGAACATATACATACCAGTACTGATCGTTGCTGGTGTCCTTCACCTGAACCGTGTCACCGGTATTCAGCTGTCCGATCTCATTGCTTTCATTATAGGCTGCCTTATTGCGAAGGGCAAGATAACCAGTTTCTACTTTAACTGTCCACAGACCACTGTTGTAAATATACCGGTTATCCACATATCCGGATTTATCAAGCCCCGGAGCATATACGTACCAGTAAGTAGAATCACTGCTGTCCTTTACAAGAACGACATCTCCGGTATTCAGACGTCCGATCTCGTTACTGTCATTGTAAGCTGCGGTACTTCGAAGAGCCAGATAGCCTTTTTTTACCTTTACTGTCCAGGAATCGTTGGAAGCTGTGGCGTTCTCTGCTATCTGGATATAGTTTTTGTCCAGATATCCGGATTTATCCAGTCTTGGCACGTATGCATACCAGTAGGTAGCGTCCTTCCGATTTGTAACTTCCACAAGATCTCCTGTATTCAGCTGTCCGATCTCATTGCCTTTGTCAAAAGCCTTCTCACTCCGGAGAGCCAGGTATCCATCTGTGACTTTGACTTTAAAAGTGGTTCCTGCTGCTGCCTTTGCCTCCCGGATCGTCGCCGGAAAAGCTGCTGCCAGTATAAGTGTCAGAAGTACCAGCCTTTTTACTGCCTTTATATGGGACAGAAGAGTTCTTTTTCTCATATTATACGCCTCCTTTTCTTTTTTGGATCTTTCTCTGATCTGCGGCTCTCTCTGTTTTTTATTTACTGAGCAGACCGCACCGGAATTTATGGTAGTATTATATCATATTTTCAGCTGATAGCTGTAAGAATCACATCTCTTATTGCAGTCCAAAATGTTCTTTTCCACAATGCAGGTATTGACACTTTTAATTAGTAGTGTTATATTACATGTAGAACAAGATAAAAGTAATGCCCCGGGATTTTTCCCGGGGAATTTTATACGCATACGTTCAATATATGACAGTCCGGGAGATCTGTCCTCTGAGAGGACAGATCAATCATCCGGGACGCTGCAGACTATAATATAAGGGAAGGTGAATACCATGGCAGTAAAAAGAGATTATTACGATGTTCTGGGCATTGACCGGAACGCAGATGAAAAAACAATAAAAAAAGCCTATCGTAAACTGGCCAAAAAATATCATCCGGATACAAACGCCGGTAATGCAGATGCCGCAGATAAATTTAAAGAAGTAAACGAAGCCTACGATGTCTTAAGTGATCCAAAGAAGAAAAAAATGTATGATCAGTTTGGTCATGCCGCATTTGAAGCAGGAGCTGATCCTGGAGCCGGCGCAGGTGCCGGTGGATTCGGCGGATTCCAGGGTGGCGGCAATGGCAGCTATCAAGAATTTCATTTTAACGGTGAAAATATGGACGATATTTTTGGTGATATCTTCGGAAATATGTTCCACGGCAGTCACGGCGAAAGCCGCGGTTTCGGCAGCAATGGCACATATGAGCATTTCACCGGTAACGGTGGCGGCTTTCACAGTGGATTTGGCGGAAGTGGCTTTCACAGTGGCAACGGCTTCGGCGGATTCCATCAACAGGATTTTCCGCAAAAAGGCTCTGATGTGAAGGCCAGCATCAACGTTACCTTTGATGAGGCAGCTTTTGGTGCAGATAAAAGGATCTCTCTGTCCGGTCCGGACGGAAGCTCCGGTGCACCGCAGACACTTCAGATTCATATTCCGGCAGGTATTGATACCGGCAAGAGTATCCGTCTGAAAGGAAAAGGCATGCCCGGAACCGGCGGCGGTGAGCCTGGTGACCTTCTTCTGAAGGTTACCGTAGGAACACGTCCTGGCTATGAACGAAAGGGATCGGATGTTTATACCACCATTTCTATTCCTTACACAACCGCTGTTTTCGGCGGTGAAGCCACCGTTCCCACCCTTTACGGAAATGTTATCTGTAAGATCAGGGAAGGTATGCAGTCCGGTTCCAAGATCCGCCTGAGAGGAAAAGGCATTGTTTCCATGAAGAACCCTTCCGTCCGCGGTGATCAGTATGTAACCATTCAGATCCAAGTTCCTCAGAATCTGAATTATTCCGCAAAAGAGAAACTCCATGAATATGCAAAGGCCTGTGGACTGGAACGGAGTAATGCCACCGGATCACATGTAGCATAAAAGTTAAAATAAAAGAGTATCACAAAGCTCATCACTATCAATGAGTTCCTGTGATACTCTTTTTTGATTTTAAAGTAAGATCTGATATAGCTTATGACAGCGTCATATCTCCATCTTTCACCCATCCGAGCTTACGTACAAACATATTGATCAACGGGCAGAGAACTGCCGGGAGAATAAAAGAGATCAGGAAAAGTCCTGCCCAGTCCATAGCTGTAACAGCTGTCTTGGTTCCTTCTGCAATATCATTCATCCATCCTGTATACACACCGATCTGACCTACAAAACCGCAAGTACCCATTCCTGAGGATACAGCAGTTCCGTTCATCTGAAGCCTGAACAAGCAGGTTGCAATAGGTCCTGTGATAGCAGATGTTACGATCGGAGCGATCCAGATCCTTGGATTTCTGACAATATTACCCATCTGGAGCATGGAAGTTCCAATTCCCTGAGAGACAAGACCACCCCATTTGTTTTCCCTGAAGGACATGACCGCAAAACCTACCATCTGCGCACAGCAGCCCGCTACTGCAGCGCCGCCTGCCAGTCCGGTAAGTCCCAGAGCCGCGCAGATCGCAGCAGAAGAGATCGGCAGCGTTAGTGCGATTCCAACAAATACAGAAACCAAGATTCCCATAAAGAATGGCTGCAGATCTGTTGCCCACATGATCACGCTTCCTACCTTCATGGCAGCTTTTCCAAGAGCCGGTGCCCACCATGCGGAAAGACCTACGCCCACACCGATGGTTACAAGAGGCGTTACAAGGATATCGATCTTTGTTTCCTTTGAAACTGCCTTACCGATCTCAGCTGCAACAATGGCAACAAACAGTACAGCCAGAGGACCGCCTGCTCCGCCAAGTGCGTTGGAGGCAAATCCAACGGTGATCAGCGAAAACAATACCAGCGGCGGGCAATGCAAGGCGTAACCGATGGCTACTGCCATGGCAGGGCCACTCATGGCAGATGCCAGAGAACCTACTGTATACTGGGTATCATTGACTGTGGCAACTGCCATAGTCAGAAACGGAATGTGAAACTGTGTGCCAATGGTGTTGATGATCGTACCGATCAGCAGGGAACAGAAAAGTCCCTGTGCCATAGCTCCCAGTGCATCGATACCATATCTCTTCAGAGAGATCTCGATATCCTTCCGTTTTAGAAATGCTTTGAATTTTTCCATTTTTAAACTCTCTCCTTACCCTGATCCGCTTCCTGCCGGATCAGTTCCTTTATTTGCAAAAAGCCTCGCTTACTTTCTCAAGTTCCTCGCGGATGGAAATATGCTGCGGACATACTTCCTCACACTGTCCGCATTTTATACATTCATCTGCACGCTTTCTGCCATGACTGACTACCAGCCAGTCTTCCTGATGCGCTGCGGCGGCTTTATTTCCGTACAATGTCAGATAATTCATTGCTGTAAAAGAACCGGAAATTCCGATTTCCATCGGACAGACCTTTGCACAGTAGTTACAGGTTGTACATGGGATCAGAGGAATTTTGCTCATAGCCTCTCTTGCCTTATCAAGAGTCTCCTTCTCACTGTCAGTAAGGCCATTGAAATCCTTCATAAAGGAAAGGTTATCCTCCATCTGTGCAACATTGCTCATTCCGGAAAGTACGGTGATCACGCCTTCCAGATTTGCCGCAAAACGGATCGCCCAGGATGCTGTGGATGCTTCCGGCTCTGCTTCCTTCAGAAGCTTTTCCACTGCTTCCGGCGGAGTTGCAAGCATGCCGCCTTTTACAGGTTCCATGATAATGACCGGTTTTCCATGTTTTCTGGCTACCTCGTAGCAGGCTCTTGACTGGATCACCGGATTTTCCCAGTCTGCGTAATTGATCTGCAGCTGTACAAATTCCATTTCCGGATGTGCAGTGAGAAGTGCATCCAGCTCCTCCGGTGTGGAGTGGAACGAAAATCCTGCATGTCTGATCAGACCGGCTTCCTTCTGTTCATGGATCCAGTCCCATAAACCGTACTCATCAAAATATTTTGTTCTGTGCTCTCCAAGATTGTGGAGAAGATAAAAGTCGAAATATCCTGCCTTTGTTCTCTCCAGAGATGTTTTAAACTGTGCAAGAGCTTCATCTCTTGTCTTGCAGTTGATCCAGGCTGCCATCTTGGTGGCTAACTGATATTTTTCTCTCGGATAACGCTCTACCAGCGCTTCGCGGATAGCATCTTCGCTTCCTGCATAAGCCCATGCTGTATCAAAATATGTAAATCCGGCTTCCATAAATTTGTCCACCATGACTTTGGTCTGCTCCACATCGATCACACCTTCTGATTTCTGCGGAAGTCTCATAAGGCCAAAACCAAGTTTTTTGATCTCTTCACCTAAATATGCCATATCTTTCTCCCTTCTTATTACATACCGGAAAATTCCTCATATCATCTGATATATCACCGGATAAGCAATATTTCTGACACAGATATCTCCCGGACCGTTATATTTTTGCCGCAGAGAAACTGCGTTTCTCCTATTATAACGATATTTTTCCTGGTGGTAAACCTTTTTCTTTTACAAGTGTCAAGACAATGCCTGCATTACGTCTGAATTTTTGCAGAAAACAGAAAAACAGCTGCCACACGTTTATCGCACGGCAACTGTCTTTTGTCCTATCAGTTCATCTTTGTTCTTTACACCTCAGATCAAATATTTTAAACTGATATTACTTATAATAACCATATATCGAAAGGCAGAAAACTCTCATGAAAAACAAGCAGGTCATGAACCGCCAGACTTCATCAAAAGAACTTCATCTTATTTCCTGCGGCTGGGAAAAATGTACACCGGAACAGTCCTACGGCCCTGGTGTCCGGCGATATTACACCATCCATTTTGTGCTGAGCGGACAGGGATATTTCTATATGAACAACCGGAAATATACCTTGAAAGCCGGACAGTGCTTTTTCATTCCTCCTGTGACCAGCTCTCTCTACAAAGCGGAACCTTCTGATCCCTGGACTTATATCTGGATCTGTTTCAACGGGGAAAACGCTCCAACGCTTTGCGAACACTGCCATCTTACCGGGGAAACTCCGGTCCAGCAGCTGAATTCGGTTCTTCCATATCAGGAAACTATTCTTGAAATGATGGCTCATCCACAACTGACGCCTTCCGGTGAGGCCTATATCCAGAGCGGTCTTTACCGGATCATTGCCCTGCTGGAGGAAGAATTTCATGCTTCCTACACCACCATGGAATCCAATGAGAATTTTTACATCACACAGGCTGTTGATTACATCAAAAAAAGTCCGCTACAGAATATCACTGTGACAGATGTTGCTGACTATCTCCATATCAGCCGCAGCCACCTTTACGGACTTTTTAAAAAACATCTTGGAACCACACCCCAAGCATTCCTGACTTCAGCCAAGATCATCAACGCCCGGGAGCTTCTGACCATCACGGATATCCCTGTCTCCAGCGTGGCGTTCTCCTGCGGATATCAAAATCCATTTGCCTTTTCCCGTGCCTTCAAAAAAGAAACCGGCATGACGCCACGGGAATACCGGGAAAAATATCATCATGCCGAGGATCTTCTGGATTGCTGAACCACTTTTCCTGATTTACGGAACAACTACCTTGGCATTATAGTACTCCACCGTAGCATCCATGGTCGGACCTTCGTTGTCAAACCAGTCATAAGTGATAGTTTCGCCGTTTTCTCCCCATACCTCCGGGCAGTCGATTTCTTCCCAGTCAAGCGGAACAAAATGCTCTTCCTGTTCTGATGCACGCAGCATGATCTGATGCAGCTCCTCAAATTCCTCCGGATTCAAAACTCCAGGTTTTGCGGATACAAACAGTGGTGTACCGCTCTTTGCAAGAACGTCTGCCCACTGACGATTTTTCTCCCATGGGATCATTCCGAAAATACCGACACAGTCTGCATCAATATGGTAAAACGTATTGTGCTGCGGAAGACGGAATGCCAGCGTATTTACGCCCATTCGTCTGGTACGCTCCCAGATACGTCCGCTGGTATCGTCACCGGTCCGGTTCAGATGCATCAGGCCTGCGCCGAGATGTCCGATAGTATTGCAGCCGATGATCACTGCGTTGTTGCTCCGGGAAGCATCATAAATCTCCTGATAAAGCATTTTTACGATTTCTGCGCTGGTTTTGGTCTGATCATAAAAATGCCATTTCTCCATGGAATTGTCTCTTAAATTCGCCTCAAATCCCCATTTTCCAAAGAGATCAAAGGTAGAAAAATCATGCTTGATCAGCGTGTATCCCCAATCACAGATCCTCTCGATATCTTTACGGATATATTCCAGTGCATCCGGGTGGGACGGATCGAGACAGTCATTATAGGAAATCCTCCACTCATTCGGGATATTCTCATCTTCATTAAGAAGCAGACGGACCCAGATACCCGGGCGGACACCTTTTTTCTCCAGCTTGTCTGCAAGACCTTTCATATCCGGAAATCTGTCATTGCCTTTTGTCCATGGTCCACCGTTGTATTCATCCAGGCGGTGATGCTCCTGCCAGCAATCATCAATGACCATGAACGGAGGATTTTTTACACCTTCGGTCAGTTTCAGGATATAATCGGTATCACTTAAGATCTCCTCTTCGGAGCTGTCACCGTAAGCATAGTACCAGTTATTGCTTCCATATACCGGAAACTCCGGGAAGATCGGATCTGTACACATTTTTTCACAGAATTTCTGTGCAGTTTCAAAAGTATCTGCTCCTTCTGCTTCCATGCAGACGATCTGTGCGGCACACAGCTTTCTTCCTTTCAGCTGTACTCCTGTATTTCCGCAGCGAACATCCAGAAACAAAGTAATTCCTTTGGTATCCACCTGCCAGCAGCACATAGCAGAAGGACGGACCTTTACGCCAAAGCAGAGAACCTTCTCAGAAAGCTTCGCCAGAAAATACCATGGCAGATAACGGTTTCCGCTCATTCCATGCCATTCCGCATCACCATAGGTACGTTCCCAGGCATCTCCCAGAAATCTGGCGGATTTCGGGATCTTGTAGTTCCATCTCAGTTTCACACATCTCACTGCATCCTCGGATGTGACAAATATATCCTCATGTTCACCTGCGTTCTGAAATTCCACAGTAGTTGCACCGGCAGCTACTGTCGTCTGCCCTCCCTGGCACACAAGTCTCTCCTCTTCTGTTTCCACTGTTACATAATCCGGTACCCCAAGCTTAAAATCTGCATATTTTTTCTGCATTATTCTCTCCTCCTGTACTTTTTCATTTACATTTTGCTTTACCTGCATACTCATGAATACTGTCTTTCTATCGTCTGTTCAACTCAGAAGAATGTACGAAAAATTTTTTTAATACATTTTGTCTATATGCCTTATTATATTGATTTTTTTGATTTTTTCTATGCTTTAAAGTTATTATAACATTGCAGAATGTTCAATCTGCATAAGATTTTCAGTCCTTGTCCGATTCGCTTTTTAATATAAGAACATAAGGGGCTAAAGGTGGAAATTAGTTTTTCATTTTACTTAACACAAATTCTTCACAATTTTTTAGCACTCACCTCTTGACTTTGCTAGCAACAAGTGTTATATTACATATAGAACAAAGAAGGAGATAAAAAAGAACTTCCAGATGTTCAGAATAAAACCAAACGATCACCACTGCGGAATAACCCGAAGTGGTAACTATATACCGGCAACAGTTGGATTTCTTGATCCACCGGAACGGCTTTTCAATTTGAAAGGAGAAATGACTTATGATGTTCCCGAGTGTATTTGGAGAAAACTTATTTGATGACTGGATGGATGATTTTGGATTCAGAGATAATTTCTTTAGCGGAAAGAACCCTCTTTATGGCAAACATGCAAAAAATATCATGAAAACTGATGTACGTGAAACAGATAAAGGCTATGAGCTGGATGTAGATCTTCCAGGATTTAAGAAAGATGAAGTACAGGTACAGCTGAAGGATGGTTATCTTACCATCTCCGCTGCCAAGGGTCTTGACAAAGACGAGGAAGACAAGAAAGGCAATTATATCCGCCGTGAACGTTATGCCGGCAGCACAAGCAGAAGCTTCTATGTTGGTAATGGTGTAAAAAACGAAGATGTCCATGCAAAATTTGAGAACGGTGTTCTGAGACTTTCTATTCCGAAAAAAGCAGCTGAAGAGATTGAAGCTGATAAATATGTATCTATTGAAGGCTGACATTGACTCACTCTCACAGGGGGAGGATCCATAGGGATTCTCCTCCTCTTTTTTATACTCAATAATACATATGACACTCTCTTTCCAATTTACTACGTACTCACAAATACTTTCACTCTATAGTAATGATCCTTTTGTCAAAGTTTTCATGATATTGGATATTTTTTAACAAATATGCTTGATCTTTTGAATATTTTTTATATATTTTGTATTATATTATTTCATTTTTTTGAAATTAATGGTATAATATGCACAGCTAATCGGATATTTGCAATCCGCATTCGGTTAAATAAATCTGTTTCGTAATCCTTCAGGATAATTCTCCTGAACAACCACGTAAAACATGATCACGACAGGAGGTTTTTATTATGGATCAGGACAACATCATAAAAATTTATGCACGCAATGACAACCGCATACAGCTTAAAATGATTCCGGGACACTTCGTAACATCCCAGTCCCATATCACACACTACCTGGATCTCACTACTATGAAATCCAGATGCGCTGAAGCACAGCGTATTGCATCCGCTCTCGCAGCAAATTACGAAGCATCCATTCCGGTAGACACCATCGTCTGCATGGACGGACTTGAAGTGATCGGTGCTTATCTCGCCGAAGAACTGACCAAAGCCGGCGTCCTTTCCATGAACGCACACCAGACCATCTACGTCATCACCCCTGAGTTCAACAGCACCGGGCAGATGATCTTCCGCGACAACTATGAACCAATGATCAATGGAAAAAACATCCTCGTCCTAAATGGTTCCATCACCACCGGATCCACATTGAACCGAGCTATCGAAAGCGTTCTGTACTATGGCGGTAAGATCCGCGGCGTGGCAGCCATCTACAGCAGTGTAGACAGTGTAGCCACACTCCCTGTCCACTCTATCTTTCAGGCCAGAGACATCCCGGACTATCACTCCTACCGCTCTGACAACTGCCCACTGTGCAAAAACCGCCAGAAGATCGATGCTATTGTCAGCAGTTACGGATATTCTGTATTATAAGATTCAGATCAATCAACGAATCCCCCATGGATAGCAAAACCAGTGGGGGATTCTCTTTATCTTTTCTTATTATAATTGATATTCTCTGTACATAGCTTCACGCATTTCTTTATCTGTAACAACCTTCTGAATCTCATTACCACGATTATCAAGTATAAGCCTGTTGATCAGAACACTAAGTCGTTCTTCCCCCTGGGCCATTCCCTGGGCCATTCCCTGTTCTCGCCCCTGTTCTTTAGCTTCCGCCATCAGTCTTGCCCTTTTCTCAGATTCCAGTTCCAGAACATGTCCACCCATAATCTCACCTATTCCTTTCCGGACTTTCTCCTCATTTCTGAAAATATGATCAGATATCCGAGTTATCAGTCCAATCAGATCACTGAACAGTTCGGACCTTCCAGATTCAGTGATCTCTACCTCCAGTTTACTCCGGATCACTTCATATTCATTCAGTAATTCCTGAAAAAGTTGTGGATTCTCACTCATCTCATGCCCTCTTTTTTCATATCGCATGATATAAAAAGGAAGCAGCATAAGAAGACTCTTTTCAAATATATTATCTTTTGTATAATTCTCTACTTTAATGGCAGGCACTCTGTACAAATGACATCCTCCATCCGGAAAAACCACATCCACTTCCAGAAAATCCGGCGTATTCCTACTATTTCTCAGATACAACACACAAGAACGTGGAAACTCCATCCGATACCTCCGTCCCTGCTTTCTGGCAAACTCAACAGCAGTTGCAAAATCATACTCTATCATCCGTACAGCCATTGTCGTGTCATCCGTACTCTGACATTCTATATGATAAATCCTGTTTCCGATCAACAGCCGAGAATCCGTAATAATCTCACCATCCACCCGCTGATACTCATTACGCAGCTGCACAATCTCCACATCAGCCGGGTATGATGTATGAAAAACATCATTGATCAAAGGCACGACCAGAAACGTCATTTTCTCCATCATAGTACGAAAAACATCATCAAAAATCGTATTATCTCTCAAACAATACTCCTTCTGGTATATACAATTATACCATCAACCAAACACTTCAGAAACCCTGTATACAGTTTTTATAAATATTTTTGAAAAAACGCTTCAGACATTGAAGCAAAAAGAAACCAAATAAATGGATAGATCTTATAAGATATACAAATCATACCACACATCCCACCACAACACCACAAAAACCCATCTCCAAATTTCGACACCACCTTCCAGCGTCCAGCAACACGCCGACATTCACAATCTCCCTCCAAACCACATGGAATCTCAACCTTCCAAACTACAGGCGTCCAGCAACGCGCCGACGCTCACAACCTCCCCGGCAAACCACAAGGAAACTCAGCCTTTCCTCCCAGCCATCCAGCGCAGCGCTGATGGCTCATCCAACTCCCGTCAGACCACTCTATCCCTCCCAACATGACCGCACAGTGTGAGGTTTGCAGCAGAAGTCCGGGTGCTTTGGAGTGAGCCTTGGTCCATACTTAGCGTCTGAGGTGGTTCACGGAGAGGTATCCGGCGGCCACAAGCCGCAGGGTAAGGCCCATCTGTCTGAGCCAGGTACGCATCAGCGTACATGGCGAGTTATGGGCCGGCCGCTCCGTGAGACACCTCAGACGCTTAGTATGACCAGGCGAAACGACGGCACCCGGACTTCTGCTGCAAATCTCACACGTCCGTCCGCGTCATCTTGCCCCCACCAAACACCTGTGCTATAATCAAACTAATTAAAAAACCGAGGTAAACCACACATGAACAAAAAAGAAATCGCAGAAATAAAAAAACAATTCACCCCTGACCGCTGCTCCATCACCCGCATCTGCGGCTGCTACGTAGACGGTGAAAAAAACAAAAAAACCGAACTCAAAGAAGCCTTCTTATCCTTATCAGAGGAAGAAACCTTCAAATACTTCGACATCTTCCGAAAAACCCTCACCGGCACCATCGGAAAAAACCTCATCAACATGGAATTTCCCCTGGATCAGGAAGCTGAAGGCGGAACCCAAAACTTCCTCATGAAACTCCGCAAAAGCAAACTCACCGACGACACCCTCACCGAAGCCTTCTACGACAGAATCATAGAAAACTACGACTACGGTGAAAACTACTACATCATCCTCATCCACGCAGTCTACGACATCCCCGGCAAATCCTCCGACGGTGCCGAAATGTTCGACGCTTCCGATGAGATCTACGATCACATCCTCTGCAGTATCTGCCCGGTCAAGCTCTCCAAAGCAGGCCTGCATTACAATGCAGAGACAAACAATATTGAAGACCGTATCCGGGACTGGCTGGTAGAAATGCCTGACTGGGGCTTCCTTTTCCCACAGTTCAACGACCGCAGTACCGATATCCACGGACTTCTCTACTACACCAAAAACGCCGAAAATCTCCGCTCCACCATGATGGAAGAAGTCTTCGGCTGCACCACACCACTATCTGCCGGAACCCAGCGTGACTCCTTCAATGCTCTGGTGGAAGAAACCCTTGGTGATGACTGTGCCTACGACACAGTCCTTGAGATCCACGAAAAGCTCAACGATCTCATCGAATCCCAGAAGGACGAACCGGAACCTGTTGTCCTCACCAAATCCGAAGTCAAACGTCTCTTCGAAGAATGCGGCGTAGAAGACGAAAAGCTCCAGAACTTCGATGAACAGTATGAGCTTGCCGCAGGAGAAAAATCAGCTCTGGTAGCATCCAACATCACCAACACCCGGAAATTCGAGATCAAAACCCCTGACGTGGTGATCCATGTAGCACCGGACCGGGCAGAACTGGTAGAAACCCGCATCATCGATGGTCGAAAATGCCTTGTGATCCCCATGGAAAGTGAAATAGAACTCAACGGTATCCGTGTCAGCACACTGAACTCTGTTGAAGATACATCCGCAGAACCGCTTCCTGTTAATGATATTACTGACATTGATAACAGTAACACCGAAGAAGAAATCCCATTTTAAAGGAGACCTTATGAACGATAAAAAAATCCTGTTCTTCGACATAGACGGCACACTGCTTACGCCTCACCCCTTCAAGGTTCCGGAGAGCACCAGCCGCGCCCTCACAAAAGCCCATGAAAACGGTCATCTTCTTTTCATCAACACCGGCCGCACCAAAGTAATGATGCCCTCTGCACTCTCAGAGCTTCATTTCGATGGCTATATATACGGCT
This sequence comes from Blautia sp. MSK.18.38, assembly GCF_024460535.1. Taxonomy (NCBI): domain Bacteria; kingdom Bacillati; phylum Bacillota; class Clostridia; order Lachnospirales; family Lachnospiraceae; genus Blautia; species Blautia sp. MSK.18.38. The sequence continues at coordinate 158,611 of NZ_JANFYP010000001.1, forward strand.
GTGGAACCCACATTTACATGGACAACAAATTGCTTTTTTTCCGCACAGTCCCAAATCTTCTGTGCAAGGAAACCGTAGACCTTCTCCGCAAATGCAAGATCGAGGCAATTTTTGAATCCAACACTGAGATCCTGTATGATGGCGCATCTCCGGCCCAGTCCGAATTCGGAGTCAAAATGCGAAAAGAAATTCCAATGGTCGACATCACGAAATTCAATCGGGAGGATGCCTGCACTTACTCTTATGACAAATTCCTGGTACATATGCTGCCGGATTCCGATGTCGAAAAATTCCGCAGCTTCTGTAATGATCATTACACCTATTTTGATCACGGAGACGGAATCTGGGAAGTCACACAAAAGGGTACCAGCAAAGCCACAGGCATGGAATTTCTCCTGGACCGCCTTTCCATCCCCAAGGAAAACTGCTATGCATTCGGAGACAGTCCCAACGACCTTCCCATGCTGAAAGCTGCCGGAGTCAGCGTTGCTATGGGAAATGCTTACGGAGGCATCGAAAAGCACTGCACATACCAGACAAGCGCAGTAGACAGGGACGGGATTCTTCACGCACTGGAGCATCTCGATCTAATCTGACGATCCATAAAGCAGGCATGAGCATTACAAAAAACGAGCCGTGTACGATAAACCCGTACACGGCTCGTTGTCTTTTCTCTTATCATTCCATTGTAAACATTGTATCTTATTTCTCAGCTTCCGGTGTAGCAGCTGCCTCAGATTCTGTACTGTCTGCAGTCTCCTCATCAGCCTTTGCAGAATCTCCCTCTGTCTCCGGTGTCTCGGTCACATCGGTCTGCTCCTCAGCTGCCGGTGTCTCGGTTGCCTCAGCCTCTGCAGAATCTGCTGTCGGTGTCTCAGTTACATCCGGGTCCGGTGTCGGAGTTGGAGTCTGGATCGTAAAGCTGTGATTATCTGTGATCTTGATCTTCTTAATCAATTTTTTCTCTTCTTTGATATCAGCTTTCTTCTTCCAGCCATCTGTTGTATCATTATAGAAATCATCCTTCTTGGTGTTTGTCAGAGACTCTTTCTTACTCTCCGTTGCAGTTTTATCATTCTTGGAATCCAGTCTCACAACATACCATACGGAATCTGTCTTTATGATCTCCTCGTTCAGTGCACCCTCGTCCAGCTTTCTTAAAGCGGTACGAACCTCATCCGGATAAGTAGTTCCGTTGGCAGCACTGTCATCACCTTCCTCATAGGTAGGGCATGTTCCGGTTGTTGCGGTCATATCCTTGGAGATCTCATCTCCAAGAGTATTGAAATCTGCAGCCGGATCCTCTTTAACCTTGTCATAGAACTTCTGAAGATTCTCTTTATTCTTCTTGATATCATCATCGGAAAGATCATCTCCGCTGACCTTTGCACTTGCATAGCTGAAGGACATCTGCTGATATTCTTTCTCATCCAGCTTCACGTCCGCTTTGGCTTCAATGGCATCCTTCATCTTCACATCGTATGTTTCAAGCTCGAGGAAAGTCTTCACCATATCTTCATCAACTGCAAGCTCTGCAATTGTCTCATCAGAATTGGCAGCCATGAAGTTCTTGGCAGCTTCCTCAAGAGCCTTCTGCTCGTCATCTGTGATTTCAACATCATACTCGGAAGCGTGTTCTTTCTCCAGACACATCTTTTCAACAGTTTCAACAGAAGTTGTTACCGCATTTTCACCGTAAGTCTCATCGGAATCATCATCCATTTTGGTACTCCAGATAGACATATCGCTTCCGCCGCCAAGATACATCTTGTACATTGCCTCAGCCTGTGCCTGCTGCATACGTGCTGCCAGACTTACAACGCCAAACGGGATTTCCTGCTTATTGACTGTCACTGCGATCTTTGTACCATCGAGTTTTTTATTTCCGCAGCCTGCCATCATTCCTGCCGCTGTAACGCAGACAAGAGCAGTAACTGCCGCTTTCTTTACTGAATTTCTCATTTCATCCTCCATCTATCCGTCCATAAGAATCACGGTCCGGCTCTTATTCCATAATACTTGATTATAAACGTTTTCACCTTTAAGAGCAAGGAATTTCACGAACTTACACGACATTTCACAAATTATCCACAAGTCTTTCCGGGAAAATATCCGGTATCCACAAACCGGATGTTTTTTCCCGTGGATAACCCTAAGCTTAGCTGATTCTTCCCTTTACTCCAGTGGCTCTGCCAGTTTTGCCAGCTTCCCCGCAAACTTCATCAGCTCTTCGATCAGCCTTCCCTGTGGTGTCAGGATAAATTTCGGCTCATGATCAGCCTTAAACTGCAAACCTCTCCGGTACTGCGCCATAATAGCCGGGATACCTGCGGGATCCAGCTTAGCCTTTTCATAGAGCGTGATCCGGACATCTTTTCCAAGCTGCTTGATCTCCGTCACATATCCCTGATGGGCAAGAGCCTTCAGCCTTGCAATAGCAAGAAGGTTCAACACAGCTTTTGTCGGCTCACCAAAACGGTCGATCAGCTCCTCCAACATATCGTCATATTCCTGCTGGCTTTCAATACCGGCAATACGCTTATAAATATCCAGCTTCTGGAACTCGTTGCCGATATAGGAATCCGGGATAAATGCATCAATGTTGAGATCAATGGTCGTCTCAAAATCATCCATAGTCCGGATTCCCTTTGCCTCCTTGACAGCCTCACTGAGCATCTTACAGTAAAGGTCATAACCAACTGCGTTCATATGCCCGTGCTGCTGAGCACCAAGAAGATTTCCTGCTCCACGAAGCTCCAGATCCTTCATAGCTATCTTAAAACCGCTTCCAAGGTCTGAATACTCCCGCATGGCGCTGAGCCGTTTCTCCGCGGTCTCCTGGAGCATCTTGTTTTTGGTATACATCAGGAATGCATAAGCAGTCCTGTTGGAACGTCCTACACGCCCACGGAGCTGATAAAGCTGGGAAAGGCCATATCTGTCCGAATCATGGATGATCATAGTGTTTACGTTGGAAATATCCAGTCCTGTCTCAATAATAGTGGTGGAAACCAGTACATCCACATCTCCATTGATAAAATCATACATTACCTGCTCCAGTTCCCTCTGACTCATCTGTCCATGTGCAAAATCCACTCTGGCCTCCGGCACAAGTCTGGATATCCGAAGGGCTACTTCGGCAATGTCATTGACTCGATTATATACGTAATACACCTGTCCACCCCGGCGAAGCTCCCTGCGGATGGCTTCCCGAACAGTCTCCTCATCATACTCCATAACGTATGTCTGGATCGGCACACGATCCATCGGCGGCTCTTCCAGAACGCTCATATCACGGATACCGATGAGACTCATATGAAGAGTTCTCGGAATCGGCGTTGCCGTCAGCGTCAGTACATCCACATCTTTTTTCATCTGCTTGATCTTCTCCTTGTGAGTAACACCGAAGCGCTGCTCCTCATCAATGATCAGAAGTCCAAGATTTTTAAATTCCACATCTTTTGAAAGAACTCTGTGGGTGCCGATCACAATATCTACCTGCCCCTTTTTGATCCCTTCGATGGTCTTTTTCTGCTGGGCAGATGTCCGGAAACGGCAGAGAAGCTCCACCTTCACCGGAAATTCTTTCATACGCTGTACAAAGGTATTGTAATGCTGCTGGGCAAGAATGGTAGTAGGGACCAGATAAACCACCTGCCGGCTTTCCTGTACTGCCTTAAACGCAGCTCTTAAAGCCACCTCCGTCTTTCCGTAACCAACGTCACCACACACAAGACGGTCCATGATCCTGGTGCTTTCCATGTCTCTCTTGGTATCCTCAATGGCTGCCAGCTGATCCTCTGTCTCCTCATAGGGAAACATCTCCTCAAATTCCTTCTGCCATACGGTATCCGGTCCGCAGACATACCCCTCTTTCTCCTGGCGGACTGCATAAAGCTCTACCAGCTCTTTTGCGATATTTTTTACCGCACCCTTAACACGGCTCTTGGTCTTATTCCACTCCTGACCGCCAAGCTTGTTCAGCTTAGGCGTTTTTGCATTTTCGGAGGATCCTGAATATTTCTGTAAAGCATCCAGCTGGGTTGCCAGGATATAGAGATTACTGCCGCCCCGGTATTCGATCTTGATGTAATCCTTCACAACACGGTCAACCTCTACCTTTTCGATTCCACGGTAAATACCCAGTCCGTGCTTTTCATGAACAACAAGATCACCAATGGAAAGCTCTGCAAAATCCTGGATCCTGTTTCCGCTGTACTTTTTCTTTTTTTTACGCTTTTTCTGCTCTTTGCCGAAAATATCGGTTTCCGTCATCACTGCAAATTTGATCAGCGGATACTGGAAGCCACGTCTTGCGTGACCATAGACCACCATGATCTCCCCGGGACTGATGATACGATCCATGTCCTGGCTGTAAAAAGCATTCAGTCCTTCCTCTGAAAGATCCTTTGCCAGACGCTCCGCCCTGGTCCTGGAACCGGAGAGCAATGCGATCCGGTATCCCTGACTCTTATACTGAATGAGATCCTTTACCAGAAGTTCAAAGCTGCTGTTATAAGAATCTACAGACTTCACCGTAAGATCAAATTCCTCATTGATCTTCCATCCGGAACGTCTGGGAGAAAGTGCGGATACAGCCACACAATTCCGCCTGTTCAGCTTCTTCTGCAGTTCCTGAAAGCCACATAGCCACTGCTCCGGAAGATTTGCCTCGCCTTTTTCCTCTCTGTGCATACGACTCTGACGGTACTCTTCCTCCACACCCTCGCCGTTTTCTGCCAGGTGGTTCAGTTCATCCAGAAACACCAGTGTTTTTTCTTCCGGAAAATAATCCAGAAAGGATACCATATCTTCTCCGTCCATCTTTTCTGCGGCCGGATAAATCGTAATTTCATCTACATTTTCCAGAGATCTCTGACTTTCCGCATCAAAGCTCCGGATAGAATCCACCTCATCATCCCACAGTTCGATACGCCAAGGATTATCCTCTGTCAGCGGATAGATATCAATGATTCCTCCACGCACAGAAAACTGCCCCGGAAGCTCTACCTGACCAGTGCGTTCATACCCCAGCTCTACCAGCTCTTCCTTCAGCTGATCCAGATCGATCACACTGTCACTTTTAAAATGAAGAAGTCTGCTTCTGATCTTTTCCAGCGGCATCAAGAAATCCATACATCCGTCAATGCTGGTAACAACGGTCACTTCTTCCTGTTCCAGAAGTGCCCGGATCACACGCATCCGCTGCCGGATCAGAAGATTTCCGTGAATATCTGCCTGAAAAAACAGAAGATCCTTTGCCGGATAAAAATATACATTTTTGTCATAGAAGCGGTAATCCTCATAGATTTCCTTTGCGTTGCGCTCATCATCCGCAAGGATCAGATGATATGGAAAAAGCCCGGAAAGTCCATACATCAGATGGACCTTCTGGGACTCCATGCATCCGGAAACATTAAGAATTCCGCAGTTTGCGCCACAGCGCTTTTTTATTTCCTCAAACTCTGCAAGACCCTGCAGAGGATGCAAAAATGCTTCCATACAAACCTCAATTCTTAGGCTTTTTCCTGTTATATTTATTCATCGCCGCATCTACGCCCTCGGACAGGATCATCTCCACAGCCTCTGCCGCATCATTGATCCCTTCATCCACAAGCTTGCGGTCACTGTCCGAAAAATGACCCAGCACAAAATCTGCCAGATCCCATTCTTTCGGTTTTGCACCGACACCAACACGGATGCGGATAAATTTTTCAGTTCCAAGGCGGCGGATGATATCCTTGATCCCGTTATGTCCGCCTGCACTGCCTTTTTTGCGGATACGAAGCTGCCCAGGCTCCAGATCGATATCATCGTAGATCACGATCAGCTCTGTCTCCGGATCGATCTTGAAATAGCCGGACATCTCCTGGATCGGACCGCCGCTTAAATTCATATAGGAAAGCGGTTTCATCAGAATAGCTTTTTCACCGCCGATAATACCTTTTCCATACATGGCATTAAATTTTACGCCGCCCTGCGGGATATTATGCTTCTCCACAAGACAGTCAACGGTGTCAAAGCCCATATTGTGGCGTGTAGCCTCATACTGCTTTCCCGGATTTCCCAAACCTGCAATTAAATACATAAAAACTCCTCAGCTGTAATCTACCTGGTTCAACGCCAGGCCTTCTTATGCCTTAAGGCATACAAATGCTCTGATCGTATCAGTTGAAATATACCATCTCATCAGCAAGTGGCTCACAAACTTCTACATGCTCTGCGTAAAGTACGACTCCCTCTCCCTGATATTCCATTCTCTTCTCAAACGCAACCTTCGCAGTAACATCCACCCACTGGCCTTCTGCGATCTTCGGAGCAAAAGCGCTCTTGCAGATGTAACCAAGGAATGTGGTATCATCTGCACAGCAAGTCATGGCTGTTCTTCCGGGAACAAAGAATTTGCTTCCCATTCCACGCGGCTTCAGGGCACGTGCTTTAAAGTGAACGGTTTTTCCGACATAGCGGTCCGGATGATCCATGGAATCCACAAACCAGATACCATAATCCTCCGGAAGGATATCGATCACCGGCGCATCAATATCAAATGGCATCTCATCCTCAAAAAGATCACCAAGCTCGCCCTCTTCATCCTCAAAGATGATCTCCGCACGCTGGTTCACCACCTTGATGCTTCTTCTGTAAGAAGGAAGCGGATCGTTCTCCTGGCAGCGGTTAAAGATAACCATATCCGCATTGCGGACCATGTCCATAAAAAGGGACTTCATATTCGCCATATAGACCTGGAATGTGCTTGCATCCACACAGGTGATATGCTGCTCCACGCCCCAGCCTTCCGGTTTTTCCATTTCTTCGAATTTACTTACCAGCCACATGCCATTATACTCAATGATCACCCGCTCCGGCTGATGCAGGATCTCCATTGCCGCAAGTCGTTCCGGTGTAAGCTCTTCCTCACTGTCAATGCTCTCCACAACGGTATTGCACTGTTTCAGTGCTTCCTCATCATATTCTTCCTCACCCTCTTCGCAAAGGATCAGCAGTGTTTTTCCATCGATCTGAAAGTAATCCTGCTGCAGGGTAAAGCTCAGGAAAGAGGTCTTGCCGCTTTCCAGAAAACCTGTGATCAGATAAACGGGTACTCTGGTCTCTTCCATAAATCCATCCCATCAGATACTGTACGATTTAATGTACAGTATCTGTTTCCTTTCTGTAACAATCTATATCTGTATTCCGCTTTGGCTTTGCGTCAAAACGAACATTTATTTTATCATATGCTTTATGCGATCCCGAAAAGCTCCTCCAGTGCATGCTCGTCAAGCTTAGAACCGATCACGCACAGACGGCCTGTATATTCCGGTGCACCCTCACGGATCTCAGTTTCTTCCGGAACCATATCAAAATAGATCCATGTTCCGTCTTCTGCCGGAAGCATTCCCTTTGCACGGAGGATGATACCGTATTTATCAGACTCGGAAAGTGCCTCAAGGATCTTCTCAAGTCCCTCACGTGTATATTTTTTAATAGTCTCACGGCCCCAGCTTGTGAAGACCTCATCTGCATGATGATGGTGGTGGTCATGTCCACAGCCACACTCTCCGTCGTGGTGATGGTGATGCTCATGCTCTTCATGATCATGGCCGCAGCCGCACTCTCCGTCATGGTGATGGTGATGCTCATGCTCTTCATGATCATGGCCACAGCCGCACTCTCCGTCGTGGTGATGGTGATGCTCATGCTCTTCATGATCATGGCCGCAGCCACACTCTCCGTCGTGGTGATGATGATGCTCATGCTCCTCCTCAAGCATCTCCTGCTCCAGGGATACCGGATGCTCCATAACCTCTACCAGCTTCTTACCGTCAAGATTCTCGATCGGAGTTGTAATGATAGCAGCATCCTTATTCAGGCTGCGGAGAAGCTCCAGGGACTCCTGAACCTTTTTCTCACTTGCAATATCAGTACGGCTCATGATGATAGCACCTGCATACTGGATCTGATTATCAAAGAACTCACCGAAGTTCTTCATATACATTTTGCATTTTTTTGCATCAACAACAGTTGTATAGCTGTTCAGTTTAATGTCAACCTCGTCCTGAACACCCTGTACAGCCTTGATAACATCAGAAAGCTTACCAACTCCTGACGGCTCGATCAGGATCCTGTCCGGATCATATTTGGTAACAACCTCTTTCAGAGAGGTTCCGAAATCTCCTACCAGAGAGCAGCAGATACATCCGGAGTTCATCTCACGGATCTGGATCCCTGCCTCTTTCAGGAAGCCGCCGTCAATACCGATCTCACCGAACTCGTTCTCGATCAGCACTACCTCCTCACCCTGAAATCCATCCTTCAGAAGCTTTTTGATCAGAGTTGTTTTTCCGGCGCCAAGGAAACCGGAGATAATATCAATTTTAACCATTTTGTATACACTCCTTTTAACGTAGTTTGACCAGGAAGTATTGTACCCCCTGGTTGTATCCTGTTATGCTCATAATGACAGAGAAAAAATTACCTGTTTCTGTATCTGCTGTCATTATATCCATTTTACAAAACAGACATTCCTATTCTGCTTTATATTCAGATTAATAGAGGGATGTGAAAAGCTCACATCCCTGAAAATCGTTCTTCCTATCAGCCGTTGATCATAAAGTTCATAAGCTTGTCGATATCCTCTTTCTCTGCTGCAACGATCTCAAGCTCCGGGATCTCACCAGCGGAAAAGATGTTTGCAAGAGATACATACTGGGAAAGCTTGGATTTCAGGTTCAGTCTGTCTCCCTCTCCTGTTACAAGCTCTACTCTACCCTTGCAGCTGTCAATTACCTCAAAAAATTTATCAATATCTGTAATATGTGTTACTTTCATTTTAAAAATCTCCTTTCTTATTAAAGGGCTGTTCTTAACTCTTTCCGTTAGATTATACCCCAGTGTTTTTAAAAAAGCAATCCCTGCCGGGCAAAAACACTTCACAGATATTCTCTACGGATCTATATATATTTCGTCATATTTCTTCAATTTCAACGGTACAGTCTTTTCTTCCTTTGTTCCATTTCATGAGATAAACCTTAAATCCCAGAGAATCTCTGGCAATGGTAAACGGTTCTTCCCTGAGTACTTCGGATCCCATACCCTGCTCGTTCAGCTCTGCCTGCTTTGTCCTGGCTTTTTCTGTAAGAACTCTAAGTTCTTCATCGGCTTCTTTTCCAAAAGAACGATTCCCATATCCGGATGAAGCTTCCCGCAGCTTTTCAGAAAGGCACATCGTTACCTGGATGTGTTTTGTACGGTGAAGCATTCCTGCCAGTTTCCGTGCTACCCATTTAAACCGAAGTTTCCGGTAAATTTCAAGCCACCTGACAAAGGTACGGTCTCCTGCCTGCCTTGCGATCTCTCCCATTACCTCAAATGCCTTTTCCGAGGGAATCCACGGATTTTCCCTGGGAACAATATACTTTTCCGGAACAGCCGGATAACAGCAGTAATTCAATGGCGGAAATTCCACCAGTGCAGAAAGCTTCTCCTCCAGAGCGTTGCAGCTGTCCCCGCCTATATAATCATATTTGTCGCGGAGGATCGCCAGCCGATATTCCAGCTGCCGTAAGTATTCATACCCTTCTACCCAGAAATGACCGATCCGGCTGTAATCGTAGAGATGTTTTTCCAGAGACAGGGTTTCAAAAAACAAAGTCACCACCGAATCATCCTGGTGAACCACAAGGATGTATTCTCTGCCCTGCCGGCTTAAATCTGCCAGGATCTCGCCCTCGTAATCCGGTTTGTATACACCTGTCATACGGGCATTTCCAAAAACAAGAAAGCTTTCTACCGCATCATTCATAAGATACACTAGACGGATTTCGCCGTTTTTTACATAAGAATCCACTCTGTACATATTGTCATCGGGCTTTTCCGCAATTGCTTCCGAAAAAGCACTTTCTGAAGCTGCTTTCTGATCCTGCGGATCTTTCTCATCATTCACTGCCACCAGTTCAAACTGATCTTCTCCAAGCAGCTCTGCTAGCTTCTGAAAGGTATCTGGCAGCTCTTCAAAGGCCTTCTCTGAGACATATCTCTCCGGTGCTGTTTTTCCTGCAGTATTATTTCCAGTATCCATCAATTACCTCTTTATTCAGTTTCTCCCCAATAACAATCATAATCTCCTGTCCCAGCTTTGCCGGCCGGATGCAGATCTCATGGCGGGTAGCATTCAGCTCCAGCCACTGTCCATCTTCTTTTCTGAGAAAACCTTTTACGCGAAAAACATCTCCGCAGGATGGATCATTTAGGATCCTTTCTGCAGTTTCATGAAGTTCCTCCTCGCTTTTATGAACGTTCATAAAAAACAGAGAATCAAATCCGCCGCCTTCCGCATAGGATTCCTTCACGTAATCCTCTGCCACATACCCGCAATCCAGGATCTTTTCCAGGTCTGCGTCCGTAAGATCATTCCAGTTTCCGGTGAGGATCTCACTGTCCAGACAGCGCCTGCACTGGATCTGGCCAAGTGCACGGTTGAGATGCTCTTTTGTGCTGCTGATCTCTTCCACCGTGGCTTCCTGGCTCCTGCTCAGTAATACACAGCCTGCATCTGCCACCTCGGAAGCCAGCAGATAATCCGCTTCCGCTGAAAGATCCTCTGACAGCTTCGCATCCACAATGGCGATCACATTTCCGATCTCATACCATTTATCCAACGGTTCCTCATGGAGGGCGTCAAAGAACTCATCCACATCAAAGATTCCGGATGGTTCTACGATGACACGGTCGTAACCGCACATTCCCATGGCGATCAGCTTTGTCTTAAATCGCCGTCTGTGACAGTCCGCATCACAGCCCCCGGAAACCATCTCCAGCTCACAGTTGTCTCCCATCAGATCCTGAAGCAGCATCATATCCACATTCACTGCCCCGAAATCATTTTCCAGGATCCCGATGTTCATGCCTTTTTTCAGAAGATAGGAGGCATATTTTTTTATAAATGTTGTCTTTCCGGATCCGAGAAATCCGGTTATCAGATCGATCTTTATCATATTTCTTCCTTTACTTTATCAACTCTCCGGAGCATACAGTAAAATAAATGCGAATATATGCTTTACTTATGTTCCGGTCATATTTCAATAATCTCCTGCCCGACAAATGCCGGACTGCTATCAGTATATAATCTTTTTTCCGCAAAGAAAAGAGGCGGTCCTGAAAAATCCTCTCAGAACTGCCTCTTTCCGGCTATTTTATCTTTTTATAAACATATATGAAGATTACTTTGTAAACAGATCTACCAGATCCTGACCATCATTATAGCCCTGTTTTTTCAGTTCCTGAACAAACCAGTCATCTACACCGTCTACTGCTTTCTTAAAGGAATCGATATCCATGTCCTTTTTCTCTGTGAAGGTCACACCGTTTTTGTCTGCCCAGCGTGCTTTGATCTCATCATCACTGGAACGGTTGATGTAACGCTCATACTCAACAGCTTTCTGACCACACTCGTCAACAACAGCCTGCTGCTCCGGTGTCAGCGCATCATAAATATCCTGGTTGATACAGAAGAACAGGCAGTCATAGATTGCATCCCACATGGAGCAATATGGCTGTACCTCCTGTACACTGGCTGCATCGATGGCGGGCAACGGATTCTCCTCGCCCTCTACCGTATTCTGCTGAAGTGCTGTGTAGGTCTCGGACCAGTTCATATTTGTAGCATCTGCCCCCCATCTCTTATAACACTCCATAAGAAGATTAGAGCCGGCTACACGAACCTTCAGATTCTTCATATCATCTACAGATTTTACCTCATGCTTGCTGTTTGTCAACTCACGGAATCCGTTCTCTGCAATACCCATGCAGTGAAGTCCGTAGCCGTTAAGGATCTCCTTCAGCTTGTCTCCGGCCTCTCCGTCAAACTTCGCATCTGCATCATCGTAGGAATCATAGATGAACGGCAGGGATACCACATTGAAGCGTGGATCAAATGCAGAATAGATCAGATTGGAATGCATGGAGATCTGTACCGGGTCTCCGTTCATCAATGCCTGGATTCCCTCGGACTGATTTCCGTTTGTCAGCTGATCCGCTGCGTAAATGTTAACCTTGACCTTTCCTCCGGTAGCCTTTTCCATGAGTTCACCGAACTTACGTCCTCCATCAGCCCAGGTACTTGTCTCCGTTGTGGAGCATGCAAAGTTCCAGGTTGTCTCAGGCCAGTTCAGATCACTGTAATCCTCCACGGTATCTACCGAATCCTCTGTAAACAGATCTACAAGATCCTGTGCATCGTCATAGCCTGCACTCTTAAGCTCCTTTACAAACCAGTCGTCGATTCCGTCTACTGCTTTCTTGAAGGAATCGATATCCATATCCTCTTTCTTTGTAAAAGTCACACCGTTGCTCTTCTCCCAGCGGCTCATGATCTCCTCGTCGCCGGAACGGTTGATATAACGCTCATACTCAACAGCCTTCTGGCCTGCCTCATCAACAACCTGCTGCTGTTCCGGTGTCAGGCTGTCATAGATATCCTGGTTGATACAGAAGAACAGACAATCATAGATTGCATCCCACATGGAGCAGTACGGCTGTACCTCCTGTACACTGGCTGCGTCAATCGCAGGCAACGGGTTCTCCTCACCCTCTACCGTATTCTGCTGAAGTGCTGTGTAGGTCTCAGACCAGTTCATATTTGTGGCATCTGCCCCCCATCTCTTATAGCATTCCATAAGAAGGTTGGAACCGGCCACACGAACCTTCAGGTTCTTCATGTCGTCTACTGTTTTTACTTCATGCTTGCTGTTTGTCAGCTCACGGAAACCATTCTCTGCGATTCCCATACAATGAAGTCCGTACTCACCAAGGATCTCTTTCAGCTTTTCTCCGGCCTCACCGTCAAATTTTGCATCTGCGTCATCGTAGGAATCATAGATAAACGGCAGGGATACTACATTGAATCTCGGGTCAAATGCAGAATAGATCAAATTGGAATGCATGGAGATCTGTACCGGGTCTCCGTTCATCAGTGCCTGGATTCCCTCGGACTGATTTCCGTTTGTCAGCTGATCTGCTGCGTAAATATTAACCTTGACTTTTCCGCCGGTTGCTTTTTCCATAAGCTCACCAAACTTACGTCCTCCGTCAGCCCAGGTACTTGTTTCAGTTGTAGAGCATGCGAAGTTCCATGTCATCTCCGGCCAGTCAAGATCACTGTAATCCGCGATGGTATTAAAGGAATCACTTCCGTCTCCGGAATCCTTGGAACTCTGGCTTTCTGTGTCAGAAGACTGGTCTCCTGTATAGGAGCCCTCTTTTGCAAGAGCCTTCGGAAGAGCTGTGGAAACAGCCGGAATATAAGTGATGATCAGAAGAACTGCAACGGATGCAGCGATCATCGGCATAACTGCTCTGGAGATCTGCTGAAGAGTAACCTCCAGACCTTTTTTGATCTTGATACTGATGGCAACGAAAAGGTTTACACCTACCGGAGGTGTTACCTGTCCGATGGCAAGGTTAACTGTTGCCATAACACCGAATGCTACCACATCATAGCCCAGAGCCTTACATACCGGAAGCATGATCGGTACAAAAATGTACATCGCAGAGTTTGCATCAATGAAGCATCCTGCGATCAGGAAAATAATGTTTACGATCAGAAGGAAGGTAAACTGATTATGTGCAATGCCGGCAAGAAGCTCAGATGCCGCATTTGCAATACCAAACTTGGTACATACAAAAGAGAACAGGGAAGCACTCGCTACGATCAGCATGATTCCGCCAGTTGTCTTTGCAGAATCCACAAGAATGTCAAACAGATCTTTGAGCTTAACCTCACGGTAGATCACCATACCAACAAACAGACCGTAAACAACAGATACGGCTGCAGCCTCAGTTGGTGTAAAGATACCGCCGTAAATTCCTCCGAGGATGATAACCGGCATCAGGAATCCCCAGAATGCATCTTTAAATGTATCCCAGCGCTCTTTTGCGGAAGCTTTTTCACGGGATGGCTGAATGTTATGTTTCTTTGCCTCAATCATAACGATGATCACAAGAGCAACACCCATCAGAAGTCCCGGAACGATACCAGCCATAAACATATCTGCAATAGATACACCTGTGATGGAAGCGTATACAACGAATGCGATACTCGGCGGTATGACAATGGCGATGGAACTGGAGGTTGCCATCAATGCCGTGGAAAACGGTGCGGAAAAACCACCCTGCTCAACCATAGCCGGGATCAGAACTGCTCCAAGTGCCGCAACCGTTGCAGGACCGGAACCGGAGATTGCTCCGAAGAAGCAGGCTACGATAACACATACAATGGCGATACCGCCCTTTTTATGTCCTACGCAGGTATCTACGAAGTTGATCAGTCGTTTGGAAATACCGGCTTTTGCCATAATGTTTCCGGACAGAACAAAGAACGGGATAGCAAGAAGCAGGAATTTACTGATTCCGGAGTACATATTTGTAGCTACGATCGTCAGAGATGTACCGGAATAAAGGATGGCACATACAGATGACAGACCTAAGCAGATCGCAATGGGAAGTCCCAGGATCAGGAAAACAAAGAAGGAGATAAATAAGATTGCACTGATCATTTATTTGTCCTCCTTTTCATCATCTTTTTTCAGGCAGAAGTCCAGGCAGTACTCAATAAAATGAAGGATCATACAGCCTGCTCCGATCGGCACGAAGGACCAGAAGATCCACTCCGGCCAGTTCAATACGAAAGTTCTCTTGCCGTTTGCCAGCTGTGTAAGAACTTTGTCCATTCCATATTTAAATAAAATTGCGGAAAAAACAATGCTCAGGACCGTGATCAGGATCACAGATGGTTTTTCCAGTTTTTTCGGAAGACGGTCCGTAACCAGTGTCAGACTTACCAGTCCTCCTTTTTCACGGCAGGCAAGTGCTGCTGCCAAAAGTGTGATGAGAACAAACACCGCTACAACAAGCTCTTCTGTAAAAGACCATGAGCGATGGATGACCTTACGGGAAAATACATTTCCCACAGTCAGCACAAGGATCAGCAGTGTGGAAATGACCAGTACAATTTTTTCTACTGCTGCAAGTGCGTTCATGAGTTTTTTGTACACTTTCATACTCTTTCCCCTTTTGTATATTTTTCCGGTTTCAGATCCTTACCGCGTGGTTTAAAATGTTTTGGATAAAAAAAATCCGTCCCCTTTCAGGGACGGATATAAAATTCCGCAACCACCCTGTTTCTCCATTGAAACAAGCACGATTCTGCAACGTACCGGCATACGCGACTTCTGTAACGGGAAGCACCCGTGAAAACCTACTTACTTGTCTGAAACTTTCGGCTTTCCTTCTCAGGGATGATATTCAAGGCAGTTCCGACGCTGCATCACACCAGTCACAGCTCTCTGAAGACGGTTCCTCTGTCTTTACTGATTCCCTTCATGGAATTTACTTCTGTTATGTGTTAACTCTTTAATGAGTTAAACCAATTCTAACTCTGTTTGTTTTGATAGTCAAGCTTTTTTTCAAAAACTCCTTCAGGCGTTCTTTCCTTCTCCGGCGAAGTACTCCTTCACAAGCTTTACAACCACACCGGAAAGCAGGAACACTGCGATCAGGTTAGGGATCGCCATCAGACCGTTGAAGGTCTCTGCGATACTCCAGAGAAGTCCAAGGTCAACAGTTGCGCCGATGATCGCTACCAGAGAGTACAGTACCATAAAAGGTCTGATAGCTTTTTCCTTAAAAAGGAACTCCGCACATCTGGCTCCGTAAAGTCCCCATCCAATGATAGTGGAAAATGCGAAGCAGCACATGGCAACTGCTGTAAAGATGGAAACCCAGTTTCCGTATGTACTGGTAAAACCGCTGATGGTAAGCTCCGCTCCTGCTGCTGCGCCATAACCAACCGGCACCCCGCTGCAGAGGATGACAAGCGCTGTCAGCGTACAGATCACGATCGTGTCCGTGAATACCTCAAAGATCCCGAAAAATCCCTGTTTTACAGGTTTTCTGGTGTCTGCACAGGCATGTGCGATGGAACCGGTACCAAGACCTGCCTCGTTGGAAAAAATACCTCTGGAAACACCTTTTTTCATACTCATGAAAAAGCTTCCTACTACGCCGCCTGTCACAGATGCCGGATTAAATGCCCCTCTGATGATAGCGCTGAAAACACCTGGAACATTTTTCCAATTGATGATAACTACACCGACGGCAAGAATAATATAAAACAATGCCATAAACGGTACCAGCTTTTCTGTAACCTGGCCGATCCTTTTGATTCCGCCAAGCAGGATCATTGCCACAAGAATCGCAAGGATGATCCCCATAACAAGGTTTACCGTAGAAGTATTGTCTGCAGCGATCACATTGTAATTGATCAGTGCAGAATCAATAGCTGTTGTAATGGTATTAACCTGGGTTGCATTTCCGGTTCCGAAAACAGTAAGCACACCGAAAGCGGAAAACAGATACGCCAGCCAGTGCCAGTGTTTCTTAAGACCATTCTTAATGTAATACATTGGTCCTCCAACCAGATCTCCGTTGGCATTGGTTTCGCGGAAATGTACAGCGAGTGTAACCTCGGAAAACTTCGTACACATTCCAAGAAGTGCGGAAATCCACATCCAGAATACGGCTCCCGGTCCTCCGATGGCAATAGCACCTGCCACACCTGCAATATTTCCCGTTCCCACGGTAGCAGCTAACGCCGTACAAACAGCCTGAAACGGTGTCAGACTTCCATCGGAAGCTTCTCTTTTCCGAAGCATACGTCCGATAGTAACCCTGATGGCATAGGGAAATTTCCGAATCTGGAGAAAATTCGTGCGGATACTTAAATAAAGACCTACACCAATAATACAGATCATCGCAGGAACGCCCCAGATAAAATTGTTTACAGCAGCATTCACTGATTCAATAACAGATAACATTCTATAATCCTTCCCTTATTTAATTTTGTCTTTTTGGATTGTACGTTTGTCTGTACAAAAAGACGATTCGTTAGATTATATCACATTTTTTGTCGAATGTATAAGAGAAAAGCTTTATAATTTTACTATGATAAAGAAAGAAAGTGAATAAAAGCTGCCAATCCTGTTGTTAAATATGTGATATACCTGTAGTAAAAATACTTATCTGTGATCAATATCATTTTCCGTATCGTCCAGGAATGTAAATATATATCCCCAGTATTTCTCCAGGATCTTACCTCTGCTTCCATAGATCTCATGCTTTGTTCCGATCATATGGATATAATCACAGCTTGTTTTTCCCTGGCGATTGATCTTTCCGGCAAAATTTTTCAGGGCACGGACAGACACCAGATCTTCAGTCTGGGCCTGAATGAGCAGCATTGGTGCCGTATATTTTTTCCATCCGTAGAGACGCAGATACCAGCTCATTTCCGCAGAAGCCCAGAGCCAGCCGTAGGATGGAGACCAGGTCTGGAGCTCCTTATGTTCTGCGCGGAGATTTTTGTATCGCTCGTATCTTGGTTTTGATGTTGCGGAGCTTGTCTCAAAAGAACCGCTGCCATCGTAAGGCTTTCGGCCAGCTACATATTCCTCCTCTTTTCCGAGAATGCATTTCTCCAGTGCTATGCCGGTGGCTGCCGGCCACGGAACATTATCTGTAAGAGGACGGATCATCGGAGAAGAAAGGATCACCTTGTGAAACCAGTCCGGCTCCCAGGCCGCAGCAATACCACCGATGGCACCACCCATGGAATGTGCATACAAGTTAAGTGACAGATCCGGATGTGCTTTCTTTATGTAGCGGCATGCTTTCAGAAAATCGCGGATATATCTTCTCCATGTATCGATGTGGACCAGAGACGGGTCTGCGGTAAGACGATAGCTGCGGCCATGGCCGCAATGCTCCGGAATATATACATGATAGCCTTCCTTAAGAAAATAATAGGCCACTTCATCATATTTTACTGCTGATTCTGTGAATCCGTGGCTGATGACTACCACACCTTTAGGCATATCAATATCAGACAGATACTGCAGCATATGGATCTTACCTGTGATCCGTTTGCTTTCGTTACGAAACGGATAATCCGCACCCGGTACATAAAGTTCCCTTCTGTGAGACAGAAGATATGGCGTTACGATATTTTTCATGGTTTCTTCGTATTCATTTTCATGTATGATCTGCATATTGGTTAAAAACCTCCCTTGCTTTTACTGTATTGCTTTTTTGCTTCTCCCAAACTCTGCTTTTCAAAACCCTTCCATGTTGTCACAGCTGTTTTCTTACAGGATAACAGAATTCACTCCTCCAGGCAATCCTTTTCAGACCATTTTGCTCTTTAATTTTCATTAAAAAATGCCCGAACATTTTGATATGTACCGGACATTTCTTCTATTATTTAATAAAATCTCACAATATCTTCCACATCTTTACGTTTCGGTCTTGCAGGCTCTTCGGCTGCTTTTCCGATGGCGATCACTGCCATTACCGTTTCTGTTTCCGGAATGGAAAGGATCTCACGGAGCTTGTCTCCGGCACGAAGTCCCATGATCAGGGTTCCATATCCAAGCTCCTTTGCCTTCAGAATCAGATTCTCGTTCTGAAGTCCCAGATCATAGCAGCCCCAGCCGTTTCCAAGCTCATTATCCGGTGTTCCGTCTTTCTGAAATCCAGCATGGTTATGTACAAAGGTTGTAACGATCAGGGAGGCATTCTCTGCTTTTGCCTGGTTCATTTCCGGCAGACATTCTCTGCTGACCTTCTCCACCATCTCTTCGGACATTACACAATAATATCTTCCGGTCTGGGAGTTTTTCCAGCTGGGTGCTTCCTGAGCGGCCCGGATCACTGCAAGAAGATCTTCTTTTGTGATCCTGCTCTCCGGGCTGTATTTACGGATGGTCCTTCTCTCTTCGATCAGTTTCTGAAATTCCATATTTTTCCTCCTTATCTGTCCGGTGCAGGATATGCTTCCGGATCCTGCAGTTATTCCGGCATGGATTTTTATGTTCACACTTTTTATGGAGCTATTTTAACACAATGCCGTATTGAAATCAATTTCAAAACTCCGGCATCGTTACTGTTCATTCTGCGACCGTTACTGTTCACTCCGTTCTCAGCAACACGTTTCAAAAAATATTGCCTGGGAACAATAACTGCAATACCACTTATGAAGATTTTTTTTGATTTACCACATAAATTCCCACACAGACAAGAAACAGTGCGATGAGACTTCCCATATTAAATGCCTGATGTACCTCTCCCAGAACCAGTGCAGACAGGATCACACTGAACAAAGGATTTACAAAACCAAAGATCGCTACCCTGGACACATCATTCCAGGCAAGCAGCACTGACCACAGTGTATAGGCCACCGCAGACACCATTGCCAGATAAAAGATAATCCCGATACCGGCGGCATTTACCACTCCGAAATGTCCTCCCATCCCTTTTCCGATCAGGAACAGAATGATCCCGCCCATGGTAAACTGCGTTCCGCTGAGTACCACCGGAGATACCTTTCTGGAAAAAATATTGATCAGCACCGTGGACATTCCGTAAGAAAACTGCGCGATCAGAATAAATCCTTCTCCTGTAAGCCTAAAACCCGCATCCAGAGAATTTCCCATAAGATTGATCACGACCACGCCGGCAAAACCGAGGATACAGCCGAGCATCTTTCGCCCGGTCATTTTTTCCTTGTGAAAAACAAGGCAGGACAGCAGGATCGCAATAAAATTCCCAAGGCCTGTGATAATAGCGCCTTTTACACCGGAGGTATGTGCCACACCTATATAAAAGAAGAAATACTGACATACCGTCTGAGCCATACATACCGGCGCCGCATATTTCAGAACAGTTCGATCCGGAAGCAGAACCTTGCGCTCACGCAAAGATGCAAAGATCAGTACAAGGATTCCTGCCAGTGCAAAACGCACACCTGCAAAAACGATCTGACTTGCCGTATCTGCAGAATCCATCTGCATCAGACGGTATCCTGTCTTGATCAGCGGGATCGCACTCCCCCAGAGAAGACAGCAGACGCAGGCAAGCGCTGCCACCACCCAGGTTTTTTTTAATATTGTTTTTGTTTGTTCCATTTGTTTATTCTCTCTTTCTCAAAACTTCTTCCATCTGACTGATCACAGCTTTTATTTCATTTATTGCACTGATACTTACGTCCCGGAAATCAAGCTTTTTCACCTTTCCGTATAATTCCGCCTCATAAGCGCTGGCTTTCTCTTCATCTTTATCCTTGTATCGGGCTTTTCCGATCAGCCAGGCACTGGAATCCGCACAGTCCGGATATTCCGTATTTCCCCGGATCAGAAAATCCTCTGAAGCTTCCGTCAATGCTGTTTTCAGTTTTTCTGCTTTATCCAGAAATTCTTCCGTTGTCTGCGGATAATGTTCTTTTATATAGAGGAGATTTTTATGAATACAGGTGGCACTTTTTTCCATTAGTTTCCGTTCTTCCGGATCTTTGAAATTATCATATTCCCCAGGCCGGACTTCCCATCCGCGGATGGATTTGCTTAATTCCATCAGCCAGTATACATGACGGGAAATATCGTCCGGAAACATAAAATACGTAGAAAATTCATGATCGATCATAGGTGCAAGACTTATGATCCCGCCATCTTTATCACAGAGAAATGCTACATTTTCATAATGATAATTCTGGTCTCCCTTCAGGACAGAGATCAGTACCTGCATGGCAAGCTGTTCCGCCATTTCCCGATGCTCCTGCAAAAAATCAGCTTCAAAAATGTCTCTATAATCATAAAACATCTGGCAATAGTTTACATAATTATCTATATCTACCTTTTCATCCGGATATTTCCTGAAAAACTCCAGAAGATTCAAAAGGGATTCCCCTTCTTTATAGGCCATGGGTACTGCCGTTCCGTAGTCAAGATATTTTTCATTTACTGCCTCATACCCTTCACAGATGGCCAGTTCATACCTGGGCGCAGGCATAAAATATTCATTAATGATCGTTGACCAGAACACCTCTGCATAAGCATATAGTGGCGTGGAAAATGGTTTGGATTTCGTCAGTGGCTTGAAAATCATATTTCCAGGAAATATGGGGAAATGTTTTTCCCCGCTTACCACGCCTACAGCTTCGGACTTAAGATTTCCGATTCGATTTTTGTATTGATAGTGTCTGACTTTATAATACATAGCAGTCATATCGTATTGCCTTCCCCTTCAATGTATAAGACGGCTCCCGGCCGGCAAGACATTCACTTTTCAGCGGACGCTTGACGATGATCTTATCCGGATTTGCTCTGATAGCTGCATCAAAAAGATCCTTTTCCCCGGAACACGGTGGTTCCAGCTTCTGGATCAATTGAAGTTTCTTGTTGATCAGGCTGGATTTCTGTCTTGCCGGAAACATGGGATCCAGATAGATCACGTCTACAGGATCAAGAAGCTTTGACATACCTTCTACACTGTTTCCCTCAATCACCTTCATACGACCGGCAATATCTTTCAGATCCATATTTTTCTTGGCACGGCGAATGGCATCTTTAAGAAGGGCTGCGATCACCGGATTCTGCTCATACAGCGTCACCTCATAGCCCTGGGCTGCCAGAAGAAAGGCATCCTCACCCATTCCTGCCGTAGCATCGATGGCCTTCCTTCCCTCCTTATCTGACTTCACCGCCTTCACCAGCATCTCATGCTGAAGTCTGCCTCTGGTAACTCTGTGAAGCATCGTCTCCACAAAATCCCCCTGATAGGTCAGCCCGAAACCGAACAGCGAAACGCCCCTGGAATCAAACCGCACCGTCAGAAAATCTCCCGGCTTATCCTGAAGCTGCGCTCCGGTCCTCCTGCAAAAGGCTTCCGCCATATCTCTCTGTCCGCCCTTTCCAAGACAGACTGCGATTTTATCATTCATTTCCCGATTCTCTCTTTCATGACTCTTTTTCATAAGCTCTTTCATTCTACAATTTTACAAAAAAAATTGCAATTCATCTCAAAAAAAGATGTCCGCAGACGTACCAAAATACGCTACGGACATCCAATGTCTGATCCATAGTCAGGCGGTTACTTAATGCTTGCTGTCCTAAAACAGAAGCTGAAGTCCCATTGCAATGATCCACATATATGCACAGGTCTTTGGGATCATCAGGCTTCTTATTGTCCGCACTCTGGATCCTTTCGATCAGACCTCTGCTCTCCAGATTTTTCAGAGAAGAGGACACGTGGGATTTCGTCGACTTACGGACTTTAACGATCTCAGCCGTATATTTATTTTGAATTTCTCTTTCCTTTTCTGACTTTGATCCTGCGGATCATCCTTCGGATCAGAAATACCACAAGCACAATGATCACGATAAAGATCAGACAAATACCTGCGATCATTGCCGAAAACTTATTCGGCTGCTTCACCAGATCAATGATATTTCTGCTGTCCTCCACAACCTTACGTCCATGTGTCGTCTCATAATATTCCGGCACATTGGCAATTCCGTCGCCGTCTGTATCCGCAAAGGACTGCATATATCTTGCAATCGCATCCCAGGCCTTTAATTCCCTGTCATCCTCCATGATCGCCTGATCTTCCAGATTTTCAATGGGATTCCCATCCCTGTCCTTCGGTTCAAGAGACAACAGTCCATAGGACATTTTCATCACAGAACCAAGCATCTGGCCGGTATACAGATCTGTCACAACATGATACAGCTTGTCATCCTGGATCTCGATCCGCTCTCCGTCTGCCCTGGTGAGATAACAATCTGTCACCTTATTCAGGATCATCCGATGTGGATTGTATGCAAAATTCAATCCACTGCAATATAACCTTGCCGTTGTCATAAAATCCGATACAGAAGCGTCCACCTCCGCTACCAGCTTCAGCTCTTTTCCGGTCAGGTATGCACTGATCAGCGGATATCCGGCAACACCGTCCTTTCCGATCCCCAGTGAAAAGGAATTAAAAACATCCTCTACTGTGATATCGCCCTTTGTGTATGTGTCCCGCACGGTTCCGCTTGGAACAACGGCTACATCAACCGGATCACCATCATAATACTCGGAATTTTCCACTGCATATATGTATGCATCGGACATGATATCACCAAGATTCAACTCTTCGTGCTTCGTGCCCATTTCTTCCAGACTGTTGAATTCAACATCATTTTCAGCAAGAACCTCTTCCCTTGTATAGCCGAAATCGGCAAGATAATTCTTATCCACCGTATCCATCAGGGCATCGATCTGTTCCTGTGTCGCCTGGTCCGGTTTTACATCCTCAGAAACAGGGATCAGCTCATAGGATGTCAGCTCCCACCGTCCGTCCTGTTTCTGTGTCATGGAAAGTGATCCCAGATTTCTTCCGTATTCGCCGCAGGATACGATATATGTGTTCCCATGCTGAATTGCCTCTTTCAGCTCTGTGTGCGTATGTCCGCTGATGATCAAGTCGATATCCGGCACCTCTTTTGCAAGGATCTCATCCTCCGATTTGTTCTCATCCTCCCAGGTTCCTCCATGGGACACACAAGCGATCATATCCACTTTTTCATTTTTTCGGATCTCTTCTACCGTCTGTTTTACGGCCTCAACCGGATCCTTGAACTTTAATTCACAGGTCGGTGCACATTCCAGGGCATCCTTACCGAACACACCGACTACCGCAGCCTTTACATCTCCTTTTTGAACTACTACATAATCCTTCACACCGTAGGCTTCAAATGCCGACCGGATCTGCTTCTGACCATCGCTTAATCCATCCTGCTCCATGCTGTCCCAGTCCACGTTGCACACTACCAATGCCGGCACTGTCTCACCAGAAGTCTTCGCAGCCTCCAGCATATTTGCCAGTCCCTTTGAACGATAATCATATTCATGATTTCCCAGAGTCGTCACATCATACCCCAGATATCCCAGCATCCGAAGCTCTGCCGCCTCCGTTTCGTATACGGTCTGGATCAGGGTTCCCATGGAAAAATCGCCGCCATCCAGCACCAGGGTGTCCGGATTTTCCTGCTTCTTTTCATCGATCAGGGTTTTGATCCTTGCAAATCCGCCAACTTCTTTTTGCTCTCCATCTACGATGGTTGAAAAGCTGTTCAAATGCGAATGTGTATCATGGCTGAACAAAACATCGATCTGTTTTGCCTCGGCTGCTTCCACCGGAACATTCCATGCAAGAGGAAGCAGCAATGCCGCAATAATCATGATCGCCAGCAGCTTTGCTGAAACTTTCTTTCGTGTTTTCATAACACTCTCCTTTTGTATATAGTTTTCTTATGCATTTTTACAAAACCATCAATAATGTTCCCACACCGATCAAAATACATCCCATCATCGATTTTGCTGTGAATTTCTCATGCAAAAAAATAAATGCCAGTACCAGTGTGATCACAACACTCAGCTTGTCTATCGGCACAACCTTGGATGCATCGCCTATCTGCAGGGCACGATAATAGCATAACCACGAAGCACCCGTTGCCAGACCTGAAAGGATCAGAAACAGCCAGCTTTTTTTGCTGATCGCTGCGATCCCGCCCTGGGTATTTGTGAGGAAAACCATTCCCCACGCCATAACCAGCACCACCATCGTTCGAATCGCTGTTGCAAGATTCGAATTAACACCGACAATACCTATCTTGGCCAGTATGGAGGTCAGCGCCGCAAATACAGCAGACAGCAAGGCAAACACAAACCACATAGTAACTCCCCCCTTAAATATAAGATTTTCTTAACTATCCCAATACAACTCCATCATATCATTTCCCCTCTGATATGTCACTATTTACAATTTCCTCCGCCGTATATTCCTCTATTTCTGTCTTTGTCACCTGTTTGATATGCTTTTTTTTCAGGCGCAGATATACGAATTCCCGAAAGATAGTATAGAACACGGAAAGCAGCGGAATGAAAACGAGCATACCTACAATTCCCATAAGGTTTCCGCCGATCGTAACTGCTGCAAGAACCCAGATCGACGGAAGCCCTACGGATTCACCCACAACATGAGGATAGATCAGATTTCCCTCGATCTGCTGCAGCACCAGAAATACTATAATAAATAAAATTGCCTGTTTCGGATTTACCATAAAAATCAAAAAGCTTCCCACCGCACACCCGATGAAGGCCCCGAAAATCGGAATCAATGCGGTAAACGCAATCAAAACTCCGATCAAAAGTGCATATGGCATCCTCAAAATACTCAGTATCACAACAAACATACAGCCGAGGATCACAGCTTCCAGACACTGACCTGCAAGAAAATTTGCAAATGTCCGATAAGTCAGAGAACAGACTTTAAGAAAAGCATCTGCCTTTTTCTTTGGGAGAAAGGCAAAAAATACTTTTCGGATCTGCACATGCAGCTTCTCCTTCTGAAAAAGAACATAGCAGGCAAATGAAAAAGCAATAAAAAAGGTTGCCAATCCACTGACTATGGAACCCACTGCTGACATTGTGGTATTCATCATATTTCCTGCACCGTTTCCAAGAAGGCTTATCCCCCACTTGATCGCCTGATCCGGATTAAACTGTACCTGATCTACCAGCTTCATGATTTCCTGGTTATTATGGGAGAATTCCCGGATCCAGCTTTGCATCTGCGGAATAAAATCAGCGATGCTCATCATCAGAGTTCCCATTGTCCGCGTAAGCTGCGGGATCACCCCGAACATTACCAGGGCGATCACCCCTACTGCCAATATGATCGTAAGAAGCAAACTTATCGGTCTTGCCAGTTTTTCAACTGCCTTATTTTCTTTTTTTACCCTTCCAAAGATTTTCTTTTCCAAAAAGCTCATTGGCACATTAATCATAAAAGCGAGCGCCCCGCCAAGTACAAAAGGAAATGCGATCCCCCATATTGCTTTCAGCACATCGAGCACCACATCAAACTTCCACAGAGCGACCACAAGAAATGCTGTAAACACAATAAGCTCCCTGATTTTTTTTACAGATATTTTACTTATATCCACTATCATTCTCCTCTTTTTCCTAATTTCATGCGTATCCATTTAAGCAGCTGAATGATCGGAAGACTTGCAAACGCATACAGATATACACAGCCAAGCTGCATCAGATCCAGCGTCTCTACTTTAAACAGGAGATGAAATCCCGGAACCGTCAGTACAACGGTAATGAGTACTGCCCCAAGTACAAATGCTCCCTGAAGCCATTTATTATTAAAGAAACGTTTTGTAAAGATAACCGGATGATCCGATTTGCAGTTGAATCCATGGAACAGACGTGCCAAACAAAGTGTTCCGAAGGCATAAGTACTGCCAAGCAGTGCACCATTCTGATGATATCCTGTCAAAAATCCGATCATCGTCATCATACCGATCACCAGTCCTTCCAGACCGATTTTACCAAGAAAATCCTTTGTCAGTATTGACTCGTCTGCTGATCTTGGTTTCTCATTCATCACCTCACTGCTGTGCGGCTCCACGCCTAATGCAATCGCCGGAAGGCTGTCTGTCAAAAGATTGATAAACAGCAGATGTACCGGTGCAAAGGGAACCGGAAGTCCTGCAAGGGATGCACAAAGAACTGCCAGGATCGCACCAAAGTTTCCTGACAGAAGAAACTGGATCGCATACTTGATATTCTGATATAAATTTCGTCCGTTTTCCACTGCTTTTACAATTGTTGCAAAATTATCATCTGTAAGCACCATTGCTGCGGCATCCTTTGCGACCTCGGTTCCGGTCACTCCCATTGCAACACCAATATCTGCCTGCTTCAATGCCGGAGCATCATTCACACCGTCTCCGGTCATTGCCACGATCATCCCCTTCTCCTGCCATGCACGGACAATACGGATCTTGTGCTCCGGTGACACTCTTGCATACACAGAAATATTCGGGACAAACTTCTTCAGCTGCTCATCACTCATATTTTCAATATCAGCACCTTCGCAGGCCTCTGACAGATCATGTAGGATCCCGATCCTTTTTGCGATTGCCGCTGCTGTGATCTTATGATCTCCCGTGATCATGACCGGCCGAATCCCCGCTTTTATACATTCTGCAACTGCAGCCTTTGATTCTTCCCTCGGCGGATCCATCATAGCGATCAGGCCAAGAAATACCAGATGATTCTCATCTTCTGTCGTCAATACATGGTTCTCCGGAATTTCACGATAGGTAAATGCCAGTACCCGTAACCCTTCCATTGAAAATTCCTGATTCTGGCGCCGGATCTTTTCTTTATCTGCTTCTGTGATTTCCCGAACTCCGTCCTTTGTCCAAATCCTGTCTGTCAGCTCCAGAAGCCGGTCAACCGCACCTTTTACGATCATCCGGTTTTCATCATCAATTCTGTGAAGTGTTGACATCATCTTACGGTCACTGTCAAAGGGAAGCTCTCCTTCCCTTGGATAAAGCTTTCTTACACCAGCAGCCTCGATTCCGTACCGGCTGCCCAGATTGATCAATGCCGTTTCCGTCGGATCTCCGATCTCCACTCCATTTTCATTTGTTGAATCATTACATAAAATGCTGTAGTCTAAAAGACATCTCTGCGCCGGATCTGCTACATCAATTGCATCTGCTGTGATTCTTTTTCCATCAATATAATAATCTTCTACTGTCATTTTATTCTGTGTAAGTGTTCCGGTCTTATCCGAACAGATAACAGAAACGCTTCCAAGACCTTCCACAGCCTGGAGCTTACGAATGATCGCGTGCTCCTTTGCCATCTTCTGTGTTCCGAAAGAAAGGACGATCGTCACGATGGAGCTTAAAGCTTCCGGAATCGCTGCGACTGCAAGTGCTACTGCAAACATAAATGCACTGCTGATCTTCTCACCGCGGAATACACTGATCGCAAACAGAATTCCGCAAAATATCAGGATCAGAATGGAAAGCTTCTTTCCAAAATCATCCAGATTCGCCTGAAGTGGCGTCTGTTTTTCCGAAGTCGATTTCAGAAGTCCCGCAATCTTTCCAACCTCTGTCTGCATTCCTACATTCGTTACAACCGCTCTGCCACGCCCATATGTGACAAAGCTTCCGGAAAACAGCATATTTGTCCGATCACCAAGCGATGCTTCCTCCAAAATAATGTCCCTACTCTTTTCAACCGCAAGACTTTCTCCGGTAAGGGCACTTTCATCGACCTTAAGGCTTGCATTTTCAATCAATCTTCCATCGGCCGGGATCATATCACCTGCTTCAAGAAGGATCACATCTCCTACAACCAGTTCTCTTGCCAGGAGCTGTACCGCCACACCATCACGTAATACCTTTGCCTCCGGTCCGGAAAGCTTCTTTAAGCTCTGCAGGGACTGCTCAGCCTTTACTGTCTGCACAGTTCCCAAAATCGCATTGATCGTAATAACGATCACGATAACTGCTGCACTTTCCACATCTCCAAGCATACCGGATATCACTGCCGATGCGATCAGAATTAGCACTAGAAAATCCTTATACTGTTCAAAGAAGATCTGCAAAATACTTTTTTTCTTTCCTTCTGCAAGCTCATTCCATCCGCACTTCTCTCTGGACCGTCTGACCTGTTCATCGGTAAGCCCTGATTCCCTGCTTTCCACACGCTCGAGAACTTCTTCTGCTGTCTGCTGATAAATTTCTTTCATTACCTTTGCCTCCTTTTTTGCAAATATTCACCAACTGTAATTTTTTTATGCAATAAAGGATTTTTTTGATAAAAGGATATAAAAAAAGAAACCCTTATTGCACAACAAAAAATGCAATAAAAGTCTCACCATTTCCCTGCAGCGCCGGATGTTTCCACCGTACTGACGACACTGCAAACGCAGATTTCCAAACGTAGGTTACTCCCCTTTATCAGTTTTAATAGTATAACAGGATCGGTACCTCTGTCAAGATACTTTATAAATCACACCTTGCAAATATGATACTCCGGTAACAGAAAAAATCCCATTTTTTGAATGGAAGTTTTTCTGTTACCCTGAAAGTATTATAGGCCTGCAGCCGTTTTATTATCTTTTAAGATTTATTACTTTGATCAGCTACAATATTACCCTGCACAACTCTTCCCTGGTCTTTTCCTTTTCTCAGTCCTCGAACCACCTGTACATTTCCAAGAATCAGATAATCCATTTCTCTCTTAGTGATTTTCGCAAAATTTTTCTTTGAAACAAAATAGAAGGTAACTCCCATCAACACCCACACGATCAGTGCTGCAAAGGACTGTGGAGCCATGAATGCAGGAGAACCGGGCACGATCAGGAGCAGCAATATTACAACAGAGATCACACAGCCGCCCATGGCTACTGCCGGATGGATTTTATTTGTATCTGTATCATCGCCATATTTTTTCAGAAGAATATAAGCACCTGCACAGGTAAAGAAATATCCGAACGCAGTACCTACGGAACACATATCTACAACCCAGCCGATCACTTCTCTGCCGAAAAATGGGCAGATACAGCAGATGATCATGGTAAACCCAACACATATGGACGGAGTTTTATGCTCCGGATGAACCTTTTCAAAAGCTGACGGAAGCATTTTTGCTCTTGCCATACCAAATAAAAGACGGCTGGATGTCATAAAGAATCCGTTCATACCGGTAAAAATTCCCATGCACACTGCCAGTGCCACAAAGCACACACCAACTTTTCCCATTGCAAGATCAAGAACTGCACCTGTATGCCATTTTACAAGAGTTCCATTCGCATCTGTCATAGTCAGAACCTGCTGCCAGGGAACAACACAATCTGTCACCAGTGCCATTGCACCATAGATCAAAGCACCTACGATCAATGCTGAAATGATCAGCATTTTGCACTTCTGTGGTGGAAAATCATATTCTTCTGCCGCCTGTGGAATACAGTCAAATCCTACGTAAAGGAACGGAGCCAATGCCAGGATAGATACAAAACCGCTTCCAAGAGACTTGCCTTCGGCTCCGTATGCCGGCTGCAAGTTTGAAGCATCAAAATGTCCTGTTGCGATCACACCAATGACTGATACAACAACCGCTGCACACATGATAAGGACCATCGCAAGCTGAAGATTTCCTACAGATTTCGCACCTTTGTAATTCATGATCCCGAAAAGTATGATAAAGAACAGGGATAATCCGACTTCACCCATATATACATCATATCCTGCAATTGTATACAGGTAACCTCTGTTAAAGACTCCAGGAAAAATATAGGATGCCAATACCGGAAGTGCCGTTGCATTCAAAGCTACAATAGACAGATATCCAAGCGACAGCATCCATCCGCATATGTACGAAGCAGTTCTTCCAAAGCCTTTATATGCATAGGCAAATTCACCACCCGCTACCGGGAATTTTGCGATCATATAAGAATAGCTGTAGCCTACCACGATCATTAAAAGACCGCCTGCCAGAAATCCCAGAAACAGCGGGAGCGGTCCACCTGCACGTTCTGTCCAGAGACCACCCTGTATAAAACATCCCCATCCAATGATGGAACCGACTGCAACTGCCCAGATCGAACCAGGTCCCATGGATTTTTTTAATTTTGTTCTTTTATTTCTTTCACCCATATATATCCTCCTGCTTCATCAATCATATCATTCATCATCATCTTCTCTGGTTTCTTCACTGATCGTATATGCCTCACTGATATCGGAAACAAAAATTTTTCCATCACCATAATGTCCATACTGCCCACTCTTTGCACTGTTAATGATAATATCTACAACCTCATCTTTTTCTTTGTCCCCAACAGTAATATACAGCATGTTTTTTGCCATTTCCTGATAAAGGACATCCCCTACCTGAATTCCTTTTTCCTTACCTCTTCCTGAAATTGCCCATTTTGAAAAAGCAAAATATCCTTCCTGCTCCAGTGCTTTGATGACGTCCATCACTTTCTCAGGTCTTACGATTGCTGTGATCAGTTTCATAATCCTTCATCTCCCATCCATAAATACAAAAAGAGCCCAGATACCAAAGTATCCGGACTCCATCGTCTCTCTCTATATTATCATTATTTTTTTCAATATTCAATCAAAATCTTTCACTTTCCGGCCAGATATCGATACATCTCATCCAGCATCTCATCTGTAATCTCCACCGGATTGTTATAAAGGTTCGGGTGTCTGCTGATGCGAACCAGCTCCGCAATCTGATCATCATCAAGCTCCAGATCCTTCAGATCACACCGCAATCCCATTTTTTTCTTTAATTCAAGAACTGCATCCGCCATCTCTTCTGCATCTTTGAATCCAATCCTTCTGGCAAATTCCTCTACACGTTCACCACCTTCGCCTTTTGCATTGATTCTTATAAAATAATCCAGGGTCAGGCCACACGCCTCGCCATGCGGGATGTGATAAATATTGGTCAATGGAAATGAACACGCATGGGACGAAGTGGTTTTCGGTAAAGTAAACGCCAATCCTGCGATCAAAGATGCTTCGCACATTTTCTCCCTTGCTTCCTCATCATCGGGCTTCCTGTATGCTCTGTAAACATATTTAAATACCAGTTCTGCTGCATGCATCGCAAGTACATCACAGATCGGCTGATGACCTTTGCTCCAATAGCCTTCGATCGCATGGGAAAGAACATCAATTCCTGTTCCTGCCGTAACCTGCGGTGGCATTGTATAAGTAAGTTCCGGATCAATGATAGCTGCTGCCGGATAAAATCCCTCTGATACGATCGGCGCTTTTTTTCCATTTGCATGATCCGAAAGAACTGATACACAGGTCACTTCACTTCCTGTTCCTGCAGTCGTAGGAACTGCGATCAGTGGAAGATGTTTCTCCGGCATTGCTACTCCGGTTCCATGATACTTACGGATGGAATCCGAAGTCAGAGCTACACTGGCAGCTGCTTTGGCACAATCCATGGGACTGCCTCCACCCAGTGCTACCACAAATCCGATATTTTTCTGCCGGATCACTTCCGCACAGGCATCTACCTCTACAATGTCCGGGTTTGGAGAAACATCTCCAAAAGAAGCAACGATCATTCCTTCTGACTCTTTTATGACCTTTTCGGCAAAACCGCTTTTAAAGAAAAACGGTCCTGCCACCAGAAGGCCTCTTTCGCAGCCAAGCTCTCTGGCTATTTCTTTGATTTCTTTTACTCTGCCTTTGCCGAAATGAATTTTTACCGGCTGTAGATAATCCCAGTTCATAGGCTACCTCCTGCTTTATCAGTCACAAAATTTTTCATCGACCATTGTAAGCACTTCATCAAGGATCGGGAGATACTCTTCCAGCTCCTCTTTCGTGATGATCAGTGGCGGACAGATTTCAATAAAGTTCTCACGTCCAAAGGTTGCAAAGCCACGTTTTTTTAATTCTGCAAATATCCACGGCATTACCGGTCCGGGTACGCCGTATTCCTGCATCGGTTCTCTGGTTTCTTTATTCTTGACTACTTCAAGTGCACCGAACAAACCGATACATCTTGCTTCACCAATACATTTATGCTTCTTTACCATCTCATCCATAAACGGAGCAACGATCTCGTGCATCTCAGCTACATGGCCCTCGATGTCGTGTTCTTTATAATATTTCATTGCTGCCACACCAGCCGCACATGCAAGTGTATGTCCACTGTAAGTAAGTCCGCACTGAAGAACATTTTCCTCAAAATACTCCGCAACCTTTTTACTTACAATACATCCGCCCAGCTGTACATAACCACAGGTAACACCTTTTGCAAATGTAATGATATCCGGTTTCATGTCGAAATTCATAAATGCAAACATTTTTCCTGTACGGTAAAAT
Organism: Blautia sp. MSK.18.38; assembly: GCF_024460535.1. Classification (NCBI taxonomy): domain Bacteria; kingdom Bacillati; phylum Bacillota; class Clostridia; order Lachnospirales; family Lachnospiraceae; genus Blautia; species Blautia sp. MSK.18.38. The sequence goes on from NZ_JANFYP010000001.1 coordinate 191,220, forward strand.
CCTGCCATAACCTCATCACAGATCAGAAGGATTCCATATTTGTCACAAAGTGCACGAACACCTTCCATATATCCGTCTGGAGGAAGAATGACACCGTTTGCACCTACTATAGACTCCATCAGGATCGCTGCCACATTTCCGGGGCCTTCATATCTGAGCTGCAGATCCAGCGCATCCAGATATTTTTTCGTTACCTCTGCATCATCAACTCCTTTTGTATATCCGTCACGATACATCTGAGGGTTCATAAAGTGTACGAACCCATTTGCACCACCGATCTCTGCTGCATATCTTCTCCAGTCACCAGAAGCATTGGATGCTCCAAGTGTAGCTCCATGATAGCTTCTGTAGCAGGAAAAGATCTTGGTTCTTCCGGTTACCATACGTGCCATTTTTATAGCATTCTCATTGGATTCTGCTCCACCATTTGTGAAGAAAACTCTCTTGTATGTATCTGCTCCTGCTGCTTCTACAAGCATTTTTGCCAGCATGCTCTTAGGCTCGGATGCATATGCCGGTGCCATGAAGCACATCTTATCAGCCTGTTCCTTGATCGCTTCAACGATCTCCGGAAGCTCATGTCCGAGGTTGGAACACACCAGAAGTGAAGCCATATCTGCATATTTTTTTCCATCATAATCGTAAAAATAAATTCCCTCGGCTCTTTCTACCGGTAAAGTATCTGCTCCTGATCTTGCCCATGACTGCATCACATAATCTTTGTGCATCTGTGCTACTTCTTTTCCTGTTAAACTCATAATAACTTCCTCCTCTTTATCTGTAATTCAGTTTTAAATATTGTTCATTTTTGCGGTAAACAAACTTATTATTTGTTGTAGAATAAGAAAAGCGCCCGGCCCACATTCATTTGTGAACCAGACGCCTTTGTCTTATCTGAGTCATATATTACTCTCGACACTGGCTGTCTGCAATAGACATCTATCCAATTATTTTTGTGCTGCAGCACAATCGTTATTATTCTGCTGCCGCATTTTCCTTTTACATTTCATTCATCTGATATAACAGGAAACCCAGCCTCAGCTGAAAACGCACATCAAAATCAGAAAGATTTTTTCCAAGTATCTCAGCGGCCTTTCCAATCTTATAATTAATTGTATTTCGATGTACGATCAATTCCTGTGACGCACTTTTGACACTGCAGTCGTTAGCCAGGTAGCACTGAAGTACTCTGACCAGATCTGAGTGGTTCATCTCATCATATTCATACAATGGAGCTACTGTATCTGCCAGATATTCTTTTATTGCTTCCTTATCTGTAAGTGTGAGCAATACCCTGTAAATCCCAAGATCTTTGTAAAAAATAATCTTTCCGCCATCTGTGCTTTGCTCGCCCGGAACCTGACAGACACATAATAGATCAGACATTTTTTCCGCAAACTGATAGCTCTTATAAATCTGCCTGATCCCGGAAATCTGCTTACTTACACTTACAAAAATCTGTTCCTTCTGACATACCATCCTGCATAGTATCTGAAAAATCCTCTCTGTAGTTTTTCTGCATGCTTCATCAGAATAATCACACAAAACCAGAAGAATCTGCTTATCCTGGGCACAACACAAAATCCCATTATAATTACAGCGGATATGACTGCTCAGTTTAGATAAAATCTGCTCTAGCCTTGTTCCTGTTACACGATCATTGTCTTCCAGAACACACACATTCACAACCGTATATGCACTGTCTGTAAAATACCCTTTTCTCATCAGTGCCGAAACATACAATTCTTCCTGGGACGGACATAAAAAGGCATTGTTCAGTGCCGTCGCAACCTCAATTGCGTTCTGCTGCTCTTTTGTTATTGCAAAACATATGATCCGCATGATTTCAGCCATTCGAACCTTCCACGGTACTTCAAATACCGGGAATCCCTTTTCATTTGCAAAATCAATAACATCCTGTCCGATCTCACTGATATAAGGCCCTGTATTGATCACGATCCCACTGGCTTTGTTTCGCCATACTTCCTTTACCAAACGAAGAAGAGTCAGATTTTCATTCAGTCCCAACCCTGTTGTAAAGGTAAGTTCCTGTCCCTGCAGAAATGCAGAAATCGTGTCGCTGTCTACCATATGCGTCCATGACACTTCATGATCCAGTCCTGTCTCACCTGCTACCAGCTTCATCTCCAGATGCTGTACCTGTTTTATGATCTCACGCAATGTTACTGCCATATTTATACACCTTTCTCCACCGCAGCTTCCTGTGATCAACTGCATCAGACGATCAAAGATACTCCAGATATCAGAAGCAGTATATAAGTCAGATTCAGAAATACCTTCTGAGATACTTTACATACCAGCTTTTTACCTAACCATGTAGCTATAAGTAATGGCAGGATACTGATACAGATCAGTCGAATATCTGCCGTTCCAACCAGGCCGCTCCTGAACTGGGTAACCATCAGAAAAAAATTCAGCACCACCCATACAGGGGCCACTGTCGCACGAAATTCTTCTTTTTCTTTCAGTACCTGTGTTGCATAGATCACAAGTAAAGCCCCTCCTGATACAAACATACCATGAATTATCCCTGCCAGGATCAGAACTATCCACAAAATGAGATCCGGAAGTTTTTTCTCTGTATGGATGCACAGATTCTTTAATGCAACTACGACGATTATGATTCCATATATTGTCAGAAGAATATTTTCAGATTTCACGATCCGGCAGATCTGTATCCCTGCAAACATTCCAACCAACATGACCGCAGACATCTTAAGCAATTCTTTCCAGTTTATATGTCGATATCCGGTCACTGCGATCATCAGTCCGGACAGCCAGGCCATAACATTCAGGACCACCTTTGCATGATCCAGCCCAAGCAAATAAACGGAAGGCGGCATCGCCAATACCGTACCGGCAAACCCTGTGATAGCCTGAATAACATTAGAACCAAACAATACAAGCAAAAATAACAATTCTTTCATAGAGCATTCTTCCTTTTCTGTATTATCTGTTTACCGCACACTCTTTATCACTGCTGATAAAATAAAAAGACGCTTTGCAATAATGACTGCAAAACGTCTTTGTTTTTCTACACTCTCGATTTTAGCACGCTAAAAAGCAAAAGTCAACAGTTGCCTTTCTCCATTACCTTGACACATTCTTTTGTATTATTATTTTTTGCTATTTTTCTTAATGACAGCTATGGCTTCCACATCCATGCTCGCCACATGTATGTCCTTCCCCGTGGCTGTGCTCGTGATGAGAACATTTCACATCCGGATTATACTCCAGTGTTTCATTGATAAAAGCTTCTACTGCTTCATCCGCATCTCCGGAAACTCCTCCGAAAAGCTTAATGCCGGCTGCCGCTAACGCTGTCTGTGCGCCGCCTCCGATTCCGCCACAGATCAAAACATCTGCATTCAATGCTTTAAGAACTCCTGCCAATGCACCATGTCCGCTTCCATTCGTATCTACTACTTCTGAATGTACTACTTTTCCTTCCTCTACATCGTAAATCTTAAATGTCTCTGTGTGTCCAAAGTGCTGGAAAATCTGTCCATTTTCATACGTTACTGCTATTCTCATGATACCTTCTCCTTTTTCCGCTGCATATTTTTGGTAAATTTCCTGTTTGTAACATCCTCCAAGTCCACAATTACCGCTCTGACCATCACAGATTTTGAAATCTCCACCTTCAATTTTAAGCGGATATCCATCAATGAGTGCATCTGCTATTTTCTTCCTGGCAATCTCATAAATTCGTTGAACGGTTGTTCTTGCGACTTGCATAGATGCTGCGCACTGCTCCTGACTATAACCTTTCTTGTCCAAAAGACGGATGGTTTCATACTCATCTACCGTCAGAATAATAGGTGTTTTTTTCTCAGTATCATCTGCCGGAAAGAATTCTAAAACATTGGGGAAATGGCAAACTTTTCTGCATTTTACTGGTCTCGGCATAAACTGCTCCTTTCTTGCTTTTCTTATATAATAATTCTATAAAAGGCATATGTCAATAATGTTTTTGACATATGCCCATATAACTCAGCTAATAGTATTATATACAGCATAAACTTCTCCTCACGACACATATATTTCGATGTTTTTCCGCAAATCAACTATTGATAATGGAATAGAAAAAACAGTCTGTCATAACAGAAATTAATCCCATCAAAACAGACTGTTCTTTTTCCTTTACAAATATTACATTAATGAGGTTCCTGCCTCATGCTCATAGAATCTCTTTATTATCTCCTGCACCGGTTTCTCACATATTTCATAACTGTCGTCCTTCCATGCCTCGGAAGCAGAAGGCAGCTTTGGTGCCCACCCCCATAAAGCAAAGCCACGAAGCCATGGTCGTTTCTTACAGGCCTCAAACATTGCACGATACCATTCACACTGTTCTTCCAGGCGAAGTTCTCCCTGCAATTAAATGTCAAAAGGCAGTGCGAAAAAATAATTGCAATTATTCAAACTCATTATATCCCAGGTTGCACTTAACTTATTTTAGTTAAGTTTTAATTGAGTATGGGGCATATTAATATATCAATTACACTATTTATTTTGACCTACTGAATGGTTGTTGCCAAACTGTTGCCACAAGGATATTATAATATTAAACTTGCGTATATGCAATATTCAATTATTCCTTGATATTGAAATGATATTTTTTTGCTCTCATTTCAAATGCATCTTTTGTACCTTCCATAACATCACAAATCTCTTGTCTCATACTTTCATCATCCATTGTTCCTGTTTGATTAACTTGAATAATATCTGTTTCAGAGTCCATCGAAATAATATATTCAGAGTCTCCATTCACTGGTATATTAGCATTATGTGTAACAACAATAATTTGTCTCTTCGATTTTGCAACCTTAAGTCTAGCAACTATTAAGTCATATACTAATCTATTATCCAAATCATCCTCTGGCTGATCCAACAATAACGGTTGATTTCCATAAGCAAGCAAAAAGGTCAAAATCGTAGTTGTTTTTTGTCCCGCTGATGCATTTGATAAAGGAATAAATTTTTTTGCCTTTTCTGGTCTATAAGATACAATCAAATCGTCATCTGGTATAAACGCAATCATTCTTGCAAACGAGTCTTCTGCTATACTTGTTATAATATCTCTTGTCTTTTTACTTAATGATTTCTGATCTTCTTTATTTCTAATAGATATGAGCATTTTTTTATACTTTTCAATTCCATCTTCTTTTTTAAAATATAAATCCGCTAGTTCATTAATATCATCATCTACAGATGTGATTTCCTTTTGCATAATAGCTTTCAAATTGTTAATAAATGAATTTCTGTTCCTATTCTTAGCCAACTGGAACTTAACATTCTTATCATTACCAATAACTTCTTGAATAAAATTATTTCTTAGTTTATATATTATATCAACTTTATTTCTATACACACTTTCTAATGATTCATATTCCTCTTCTAGTTTACATAATTGCTTTTCCTTGATTAGAATCCTATCAATTTCTTCTTTCTTATTATTTCTCTGCTCCATAAGAGTATCGAGCTTAACAGTATCCAATCCATTATCTTGTAGATTTTGCATAACAGATACATACTTATTTTGAATTGCTATTCTTTTCTTTTTCCATTCAGTATTATCAAGTTTTTCAAATAACTTGTCATTTTTCGATAACATTTCATTGCAAAATTGATTCAAACGATTAATATCTAACTTAAACTCGTTCAAATCTTCTTCCAATAGCGACTTTATTTCAGAATCTGTCACATCATCATATGCTATAACTACTTCATCCAAATATTTCTTTATTTCATCTATTTTATTCTTTTTTCTGTCAATATAAGATAAAAGAGCTTTTTCTTGATCATCAAATAATTGTTTTTCCTTAAGTGTGTCAGAAATACCACTTTTTTCATATTTAGAAATTTGGCTCTCAATATCTAATAATTCTGTTTCCAATCTTGGCTTATCAAGAATTATTCGTTTACTATTGCTAATCTCCAATGCCTTTGATACTAAATTATTTAATGCAGCATCCTTCTCAGATAAACATTGTGGTAATTCTTTTATATCTGCATCAATAATTGCCATTAAAGAATTTGAATCCATTGCAAGTTCATAAATCTGCTTTTGCGTAAATATTTGTGCTTTAAATAAATCCAGAAAATGCTCATCCTCTATGACATTCCACTCTCCATCAATATACTTAAATAATTTTCTAGTCTGATTCTCCATTCCCTTAATATCGGTGACTTCTATTTTATATAAATCACTCAAGCGTTCAATAAATACTGAAACTTGAGATGTTCTTTTGAATATTCCCTTTCTTGTTCCACTACTCTTTGACTTACCATTTTCTTTATAAAAATTTTTCTGTTCTTCTGATATAACGTTTAAATTTTCGCCAGAGAATGAATTCATCGCTCCAGCAATAGTTCTAATTATTGAAGATTTTCCACTTCCTCTACCTCCAATAATTGTATTCATTTGCGGATTAAAGGAAATTTTTATATCTTCTTTTTCATTCAAAATACAATCAGAAATTTGTATTTTTCTGATAATCATATCTGGCTGCTTATCCGGTATATTAGAACACTCTACATCTTTCCTAACTCTCATATCATATGAAATTAAGGCTTGTCTTACACTTTCCAAGTTAGGAGTCTGGGACATTTTTAACCATGTATACGATTTTCCTATTCCCCACAATCCATGTTTTGACGATTTATCCGAAAATGGATTATCTGAAAATCTTAACATAGGGACATCTATATTTTTTGCCATTTCATATACTTTACGCCATTTCTTTGCTTGTTCCTCTGATATTGGTTTTCCATACTTTTCAGTTAATTTTTTTGAAATCATAGCAATTCCTTCTTTAGCGTAATTATCCCAAATATCATTATTGACCACTTGAACAGCATTAATATATTTTCTATCTAAAAGCTTACATATATTATCATGACTCATATCTGAGAGTCCACTAAATTCATCTATATGTGCAGGAATTACTAATGCGCCCATTGATTGAGCAGTTTCACATGCATGAAAAATATCTCCGTCTGCTGTATGTCCACTGTCCCCAAGATTTGATTTAAATATCTTTAACTGATTTAAAAATTCTTGTACAGTATTACCATCACAGTCTATATCAAATAATACCAAAATGTGAATTTTACTTGTGTCACAAGATAATTCAACACCAGGAAATACAACTATATTATTTTCCTCTCCAAGCTTTTTTATTTCATCAATTTCTCTATAATCATTATGGTCTGTAACTGCAATGCAATTTAATCCTTTATTTTTTACTTCCGTAATCCAATCATTAACTGTGTCATTATCTTTATTCTGATAGCAACTGCTAGTCATTGTATGTAAATGAAAATCGCATTTATACCATCTTAACCCTACATTTTCCATAATGCCTCCTCCTTTTCACTTTTATAATACCTAATTTACTACTTGCAGTACCTTTCTGACTGTTTCCGACTGCATCAACATCCGCATCTTCTCACTTCCACCTTCAACTTCTGGCTTTCCACACCTAAGACTATCCGGATGTTCAGATACGCAGCAATCTTTATACCAACATTCACCCATAAGGAAATGTGCTGCCGCATATCCTCGTCAATGACTTTTTTCACTTTGCCGCCCGGCTGCCTGATCTCCACCGTGGAAAGCTCGTCGATGTAGTCCGCATAGTGGGCCAGCACCTTTTCTGTGGCCCACTTCTCACCGGCAACGGCGGCTTTGATTGTTTCATAGTCCAGCAGCTTTTCTTGTCCGTCCATCCTGATACCCCCGTCAGATTGATTTTTTCCATGATACCATATCTGGGAGTATGGAGCCAGAGAAACCGGCGATTTTCTGCTGGTAAATTCTACGCATTTAGAGCAGCACTATGGCGGGGATAGGATAAAACACTCACATACCCCGCCGACTATGCGGGAAAAACCTTGAAATATAGGGCTTTTTAAGGCCCTAAATGCGTAGGTTGGTGCTTTGTTGCGATATGCTCCACGGTTACGGTATATTGTTCATATTCTGTTTTCGGGAATCTTTATGAAATCTTCAAAATTGCCCGGTATGCTATCCGTAGAATCAAAGAAAGGACTTGATTATATGGATATGATTTTGAAAACGACTGACCTCTGCAAAAATTTCAAGGGGCAAATGGCGGTAAACAATGTGTCACTGAACATCCGGCGCAACTCGGTTTATGGTCTGCTGGGGCCGAATGGGGCTGGCAAATCCACGATCTTAAAAATGCTCACCGGCATTTTGCGCCCCACATCGGGAAGCATCGAGTTTGACGGCCACCCGTGGAAGCGGAATGATCTGGAGCATATCGGTGCTTTGATTGAGATGCCCCCGCTTTACGAAAATCTGACTGCATACGAAAATCTCAAAGTCAGAACTACATTGCTCGGCCTGGACGATGCACGAATTAACGAGGTATTGCAAATTGTCCAGCTCACGAATACCGGCAAGAAACGGGCCGGGCAGTTTTCTCTTGGTATGAAGCAGCGGCTTGGTATTGCTATTGCATTGCTGAACAGTCCCCAGCTTTTGATTCTGGATGAACCGACTAACGGCCTTGACCCTTTAGGGATTGAGGAACTTCGAGAGTTAATTCGCTCTTTTCCCTGCAAAGGGATTACAGTTATTTTGTCCAGCCATATTCTGTCAGAAGTCCAGCAGATTGCAGATCATGTGGGTATCATTGCTGGCGGCGTCCTTGGATATGAGGGAGAGCTTCGCGCCGGTGAAGATTTGGAACAACTCTTTATGGATGTTATTCGCAGAAATGGTAAGGAGGGATATTAAATGGAGATGGCATATATTCAGGCAGAGAACCTAAAGCATAAGAGAACTTTCACAAAAACACTGATCGTTCTGGCCCCGTTTGTAACTGCGCTTATGAACTTTTTTGCCCCTCTTTGGTTCCAGCTCAATTCTTATAATTGGTGGTATAACCTGCTTTATCCTGGATTCCTTACGCTCACCTGTGCCTTGATTGAACAGCGGGATAATGGCAAACTAAAATATCGTGCCGTTGCTTCATTGCCTGTTTCGCAGAACAAAGTCTGGAAAGCAAAAATTGGAGTGGCCGGTATTTACTCCTGTGTGGGGAATTTCATTTTCCTGGCGCTAAATCTGTTGGGCGGTTTTGCAATATTAGTTATCAACGAAATTCCCCTGACAATCGGAATTTGCCAGGCTGCGGCCGGAACAGCTTGTATTGTCATTGCAAGCCTATGGGAAGTTCCGCTGTGCTTATGGTTATCAAAAAAAGTTGGTATCTTTGTCACGGTTATTCTTAATGCCGGACTTGGAAGCGTTTTAGGGATTTTCACGGCTACAACCTCTTTGTGGATGATCTGCCCGTATAGCTGGGTGCCGCATCTTATGATTTCCGTGTTAGGTATTTTGCCTAATGGTGAGCCGGTTGCAGATCAGAGTACGGCAATGGCATTTTGGATGATTATACTTGTATTGGTCATTTCGCTGGCCTGGTTTGCGGCGCTGTCATTTTTAACTGCAAGATGGTTTGAGAAAAAGGAGGTGGGGTAACTATGGTATCTGTGGTTCGCTGCTGGAAAGCAGAATATCAGAAGTGTAAACATAGCATTTTGCTCTATATGCACAGCATGATTCCGATTATATGTGCGGCGATTTTTGCGGGTTACTATCATATATCCAGATGGGAACTGGCAACCAAAATCAGTGCCTATCTGGAAGTGCTGGCCGTTGCGTTCCCGTTTCTGATCGGCATTATTGTGGGCCTGGTTGTTCAGATCGAAAATCAGGCCGGGCATTATCAGCTTTTGTTGGGAACAATCCCATCTCGCATGGCAACGTATATTGGTAAACTTGGTTTTCTGATGATCTGTGCTTTTGGCGCAACATTTTTAGCGTTAGGAACATTCGCTGCACTATATAGGGATGCTCCGGCAAGCCTTTACCTGAAAGCAGGGATTCTATTGTTGATTACCATGCTTCCCATTTACCTGATTCATTTGTTTGTGGGAATGAGCTTCGGAAAAGGTGCATCTATGGGATTGGGAATTGCAGGGAGTTTAATAGCTGCCCTTATGATAACAGGGCTTGGTGACGCTACATGGAAATATATTCCCTGGGCCTGGGGCGTTCGTGCTATGGATTACACTGTGCTTGCATGGGATAGCCCCCAACTGTATGCACAGGTAAAAACCGATTTTTTCAGCGGTATGATTATTTCTGTATGCTGCACTGTTTGTCTGCTGATTGCCAGTTTGGTTTGGTTTCATGGTTGGGAGGGAGGTAAAAACAGTGAATAAAAAGTGCCTGTTTGCCGTGGTAATTATGCTTGTAAGTCTTATATGCTTATCGGCCTGCGGTGCGCTCCGCGATACCGCCGATAAAAATAAGGCGTTAAATGAATCTCTGCCGTATTATGAGCTGAACGCCGCAAACTATGATGAAATTTCATATAACGGCCTGACATATACCATAACGGATGAATGTCTTGAAATGTCAGAACTGCAAGAAGAAATCGGGCAGGTATCGAAACGCTTCAAAAATGTGGCGGGGGAAGATTTCAGTTTCGGCTACGTTTACAGTATTGTGAATGTGGATATAAGCAATGCCGTAGCTGTAAATATCAACAATGAATATCGGAAAGCTGACATTAAAAATAATGATGAGTAACCTCGACAATGTGGTATAATGGGGCGGGAGGTGATTTTTTGACCCACTTACTTGTAGTTGACGATGAAGTTTCTATCTTGGAATTGATTAAGAACAGTTTGGGGAAAGATGGATATTTGATAACAGTCTGTCAAAATGCGGATGATGTAGACATCAAAAAGCTGCATTTCTATGACCTCATTCTTTTGGATGTGATGATGCCTGGCACAGACGGGTTTGAGTTTTGCAAACAGATCAGGAATATGGTAGACTGCCCGATTCTCTTTCTGACCGCAAAGACATTAGAGGAAGATATATTGTTTGGATTGGGCATCGGTGCGGATGATTATATTACGAAACCTTTTCGTATTCAGGAGCTTCGCGCCCGTGTCGCGGCACATTTACGCAGAGAAAAAAGGGAGCATCACAGCACACTTTCATTTGAGCCTGATATAAGATTTGACCTTTCCGCAAAGGTACTGTATGTTTCAGAACAGCCGGTTCCCCTTACCAAAAGCGAGTATTCAATCTGTGAATACCTTGCGAAAAACCGGGGACAGGTTTTTACAAAAGAACAAATCTATGAAGCCGTTTTCGGGTTTGATGGAATAGGCGATAACTCTACGATCTCAACGCATATAAAAAATATTCGTGCGAAATTGGAGCATTTCAAAATAAGTCCGGTCAGCACCGTATGGGGGATAGGATATAAATGGGAGTGAAAAAGAAACCTACATTGAAAATATTGTTTCGCCAGTTTGCTATCTCCCTCATTGTCATGCTGGTAGCGGCAATTATTGTCCCTTCTGGTTTGGAGGGACTTGCTGTAAATGCTGGATTAGCTACAAGAGCAAATCTAAGTGAATTGCAGGTAAAAGAGATCATTCCAACGCTGACGATTGCCCCGGATATTACAAAGGTTGTGATTCCACAGGGATGCGGCTACTTAATTCTGGACAAGAACTTTAATGAGCTTTACAGCAATATGGACGATGATGAAAAAGAAATTGCCCTGCTGTACGCAAAGGGAGAATATATTGAATATGCTACGGGGAGGCAGTTTGCACTTGTTGTCCGGGAAAACGAATTTTGCGTTTTAAGGTATTATATTGGTTCTCAATTTACAGTGTCATGGCTACCGGAATATTTTCCATCTCCTGACACGCTTGCGTTTATCCTGATGGCTGTAAATTCGCTGCTGGTCATTATCATACTGACCGCCAGATTTGCTAAGAACCTGCGTACACAACTGACCCCGCTTTTTGAAGCAACTGCGGAGGTTTCAAAGCAAAACCTTGATTTTGAAGTAGGACACGCCAAAATCAAAGAGTTTGAAGATGTCCTTGCATCTTTTTCAGATATGAAAGATAATCTGAAAATTTCGTTAGAACGGCAATGGAAAACCGAACAGACACAGAAAGAGCAAATCGCCGCGCTTGCCCATGATTTGAAAACGCCTCTGACGGTTATTCAAGGAAATGCTGATTTACTCACAGAAACAAATCTTGATGATGAGCAACGATTATACGCTGGTTACGTCGTGGAAAGCTCCGGCCAGATGCAGTCATATATTCAAACCCTGATTGATATATCACGGGCGGCGGTTGGTTATCAGCTCCATATTAAAAGTATAGACTTGCCAGCGTTCATGCAGCACTTGTTCGGTTATATGGAATCACTATGCCGGACAAAAGAAATCCGGCTGCAAATGAATACTGTTTCACTCCCTCAAATGCTGAAATTTGATAGGGTGCTGATAGAACGTGCTATTATGAATGTTATCAGTAATGGGCTGGACTACTCCCCGCAAGGCGGAACGCTTTATGTGGATATTCAGAGTAACAACGGTTTCGTGGAAATTTCAGTCACAGACGAGGGAACGGGGTTTTCTAAAGAGGCATTATGCCACGCACAGGAACGGTTCTATATGGGCGATCAAAGCCGCAATTCAAAGTTACACTTTGGTATGGGTCTATATATTACAAATTCGATTATGGAACAACATAATGGTCAGCTTATTTTAGAAAATTCAAAAGAAACCGGCGGCGCAAAGGTTACTATGAAACTTCCTTGCTGATTTTCCGATAGTGTAATGGACGTCTTTTATGTCCGTCCATTTTTCAAATCTTTATGGAATCTTCAAAAATTCCTCTTATCATGTATCTAAAGAAAAAACATCTGCCCAGCGGCAGAAAAGAAAAAAACCGCTGCTGGGCAGACCCATTTTCACGCTTAATTTATATTCACTGGTGGCGGTTTTGAGAAATCAAGGCCGCTGCTTTCTTTCTGTCATTCCCAGCAGTTAAAGGCATGGCGGCCCACGGGAGGACGCCGCCATATACATTTTTTCCTGCACTATACTCATATCGCTTTATCCTCCTTCAAATATTGCTCAACATGTTCCAGACCATAGATCTTGTCCTCTACATAGCGGGTTGGCACCCGTCCGAGAATAACATAATAGTTCTTGCTTTCCAGATCGGCATTCATTCTTTCCACCACCCGGTAAGCAAACGAAACTGATAATCCAAAGAGTTCTGCAATGTCTTCTACTGATAAATACATTTTTCTCTTACGCATGAAACCATTCCTTTCCCTCTTCCTGTGGAATCTCACAAGTATCTTCTACTCCGTAGAAACGCTTCACAAAATACTTTGTCGGAGCTTTTCCTCTAAGCGTCAAATATCCCTGTTCTTCCAGCTCCTTATTCAGATTGCCAATGATCTCATAAGCCGATGTCTGTTTTACCTCCAGAAGTTCACATATATCGGCTGCCTTTAAAAATAATTTGTTCTGCATAATAAGTACCTCCTGTATTTTGAATATTTATCTCTTCATATACTCTGTACTGGCAAATGTAAAATCGGACATCATTTTCCGAAATTTAGCAAATTATTTTAATTTTACAGTTTCCATATGTGTTATCGCTGAACCATGGAGTTAATATCATTGAAAAAGTGTATAAAAAAACAGTCTGCCCTGACGGAAAATATTTCCATCAAAACAAACTGTTCTTCATATTCACACTAATTATATTTTCTGAGCATAGTTACTTTTGCGAAAATCTCAGATAACTCCGGAAAGAAAAAAAAGAAAAAAAAGATTTTTTAACTCCATTTGCACTCCACCGGAACATCCAGACAGCCCGCAAAACCTTTATTTATGGGCTTTTTCGCAATTTAGTCCGCTACTCAAACTCGGCAAATCCAAAGATATTCTTAAATATATTTGTTTAAGTTTTATGTCTTTTTTGCCGTTATTTTATTTCTGTTACATATATTATTTTGGCTCGCTGATTTTCTGTTGCCAATTTGTTGCCATTTCATTATAACTGTTAGGGAAATACTTGACAACCTTTATTTTATTCTAACGGAGGTATGCTGCTATCACATCTTTGTGCATTTGCATGGGCTAATACAGTTCCAACAGTAGTTATGTCAAATGCCATTGGAATATCATTCCACCATTTTAGTAATGAACTGAGTGTTTCTCTTTTTTTCCATTCTAAAGAAAAGTTCTCTGTTACCATTTTCTTCTGTTCTTCATTCTTATCATATAAGTCATATATTTGCTCAAGAATACTTCGTTGTTCATTTGAAATTTCACTAGGTAGTTCTACTAACTTTCCAGAAGATATTTGTTTGTTCACTAATTTCAAGGAACCTATTTGTTTCTTATTAATAACAGGCAGTCTAACATACCCTTCTAATAATTCATGATCACATAACAATTCTCTTGGCAAATTGCCACTACTCAATAAAGATAACGCTTTCTGATAATCCTCAGATTCTTTTTTTATTCCTACGCATACATAACCATCTAATTGTTCCGCATAAAATAAATCTAAATCTTTCAATGAACTAATATGATCTAATCTCACTGCATCTAAAATTTCTAAGTGATCTAACCACTCTTTTCCTTGGCACAAATTTGTATAGCACAATTTTGAAAATACATTCTCTAAAATATTTAATCCTCGTATGATTGATCCCGTCGCTGGAAATAATCGTTCTATCGTATACGCAACAGTCAAAGCACATAAAGCATCATCATCTACTTGATCAACAATTTCTATTGCTTTTTTTATGCCCACACGTACTTTTCTATCCTTATCCTTTTTTACTCTATGTAACAGTAATTCCGAAAGTAAGTCATAATCTGCTTCCCTTTCTGTTGATGCTGCTGTTTTATGTGCCTCTGTTATAAGAAATTGAAATGAAGGATCAGAAAATTTTTGTAATGCCCCTTCTACTTTTAACATTTTAGGCATAAGTGCTTCTTCAAATTTTGCAACTCTTTCGTTTGCACATTGATAGGCATCTTGCGTAAAGTCCTTTCTTGCTATAGCATACATTTCATTAAAAATCTCGCGTGCTCTCTTTTCATCTATACCAGAAACATTCGTTATATTAATTATTTCAGCCTGCATCTGCTGTGCATTGTTTCCAGCCTTTTGTACTTGTTTATCGCTCATTGACATTAACTCTCCCTATTTGTGTTTGAGAAGCCTCATCCTTTGCTTTTTGTTCTTGCTTAATTTTAATATTATTAACATTGAGATTTTTTTCATCTAATACAATTGTTTTATCACTTTCGCCTATTTGTTTCTGTTTAGAAGCAGTCCCAGCTTTCTGTTTTTGTTTCATACTTTGCTTATTTACCCCTATTTTATAACCAATTGTTCCTCCTGTCACCGCCCCCAAAATTACACCTATAATTATACTAATCAACTCAGTACCCAAACCATCAAAAAACCATTCCATTTATTTTGTCCCTCTTCCTTATATCTTTAACAGCTCCGTGTAAATCTTTCTCCTAGCAGTATTTGATTTATTAGTAAATTCAACGCCATTATACCAATTTATCAGCTCCTCCTTTTGTTTATCTGAAATATCTTCTCTATGGAACACAAAATATCCAATAAGATAATTCACATAATCAGAACGATTATATTTTTCCAAATCATTATTTTCTATAAACTTCAAAGCCCTTTCCAAAGCCTCTAATGTCATTTCAAAACATTCTTTTAATTTATCTGGCTCTAAGTTACAAAGCTGATTTTCTTTTGTGTCAGATGAAATAGGTGCAAAATTATTCGAATGCTTACCAGAAACAAGCACTTCATACGCTGGATTTAATGCTGCAATTGAATATGAGACATTTGTCTTCTGCGGTGTAAAGAAATCATATCCATATTCCTGTACCTTATTACGATATACATGCGTATATTGTGTATACACATCAATACCATGTGCTTTCAATTTAGAAAATCTCATTTGAATAATACTTACACGACTTCCCGCATTATTCAAGACTTCAAACCAGTTAATCTGCTCATCCTCAGTAAGATCCGTTGCAAAATTAATTGTATATTGATAAGTCTTTATTTTATTTCTAATCTGTAATAACGCATTTACTACCATCGGCGCTGCTAAAGCTTTATTTTTCTCTGTGTAAGTAATTAGTTCATTATCATCTTTATTCAAAAGCACACCAACCGGAACCTGATTTTTCCGATATGCTTCCGCATTTATAACAAATTCTCCCTTTCCTAAATCTAACACTACACTTTTTAAATCTGGATGATTGCAATATGCTTTATAATTTGTCGTTAACCTCTGTTGCCCATCTACAACGGACATCTGCCCTCTTACAGTTTCAGAAAGCAATTCCCTTTCTATAAAGGAAACTTGTGGTACTGCAAATTCTTTTTCTGTATTATTTATTATATTAATAGAGATAGCAGATATAGGAGATTTACTTAAAAGCTGATAATTTAACAATTCAACACATTTAGCTAATGTCCAACTAACATCTCTTTGATATAAAGGCAATGTTAATTCATTTTTTTCTATATACTCACATAATGTAAAAATATATTCTTGTCTACTATTTTTTGTTGGATTAAGATTCGCAGCCTCCAGCAATTGTTTATTAATATTCATCTCGTCTCCTTTCTAGCTGCTTTTTTTAGCAGCTACTTAATTTTTTTAAATTTTATCAATTTATTTTCTATTTGTCAAGTGCTGCTACTTTTGTTCTATTTGTTTGAGCTAATTACATATATTATTAAAACCATCACATGTAGTCAAATTAAAATTATATGTACTATCTTTTATTCCGCTCATTATGATATACTAAAACCAATAAATTATCGAAAGGAGCCACAGAAATGAACACCCGTGATATTCTAAATGCTGCAAAAGAAGAATTAACTTCTTTGGACAGCCATTTAATTGATGTGCTAGATATTAAACGTCCCACATCACTAGCCTACGCAAAACAGCTTGCTAAAGTTATTTCAAAACTCTCCCCTCTCCTCGGAAATATGATTGAATTTTCCACTGTGGACTTATTAAACAAGCATGATTGGAACAACATGGGAGAATGGATAAGACAAGACCCTGGTTTTCCAGATGCTCTTTTTAAAAGCAACACTATCTCTCCCAATCCTGGCATTGAAATCAAAGCCTGGTTCCCATTTGCAACAGAAATTACTGCTCGTTTTAAAGATAGTATAACTATTTTCTCACAGGACAATATAGATATGGCATTAATCGCATGGCTACCTGAAAATGTTATTTGGGGCAAGCCCAAAATCATTGATGTCCTAGTAGTTAGCGGAAAAAGTGTAGCAGAGGCACGAGATGCTCACTATCATAGACCACCTGATTATCTTGTTTTTGAACCCGAAGATACTTCCAATCGTACTTCTAATTTACAACAAACCAATACCAATGGTTATAAATTACAAACCGATAAATGTGATGTTAAATCAGCCATCGAATTTGTCGAAAAATGGGGAGAAAGCGCGTTAGAATATAGTCCAACACCTGAATATCAGCAACGTTTAAGATCTCTATACGGACAATTTGTATATAGGCTTGATACTAATTACGCTAAAATTGACCGTATAGAGCATAAAGAAATAGAAAAATTCAAAACTCATGTATTAAATACAGATTTTCATGGTATGACAATCAAACAATGGAGTAATATATTTTCATCAAAAGATGAAGCGAAATTAGAATATGCACTAAAAACACTACTGTAAACTACTTTTAATTCGTTTTATGCCAATACTATATACATCTGGATTTATTTCAGCACCAAAACAGGTGCGTCCTAATTCAGCTGAGGCAACTGCTGTTGTACATAAACCAGCAAATGGATCCCAAATCACATCATTGATATCAGAAACCATTTCTATTGTACGTTTAATCAATTCTAATGGTTTCTGATTCAAGTGTACAGCTTTTTGATTAATTTTCAAACGTTCGCTTCCTCTCAGTTGTGGAACTTGCCATACATTTGTCACTCCAATAGGACAATAAAACTTTGATCTCATTTGTGCCCACTCATTTTTAGTTATAGGGGTTTTTCCGTTTATAGAAAAATAGGGTTTTTCTTTTTCATCACCAAATTCATTCGCATACAATGCAATTTTTTCAAACGCCTCCGCTGGTGGCATGTACCACAAATGACATTTTGTAAAATATTTCCTTGTTGCTGCGTTTTTAACTCCACAAGCTTCATTAGTTCTCGATAATGGTAATCCTGTACGTAACCATTCATAACGAAGCCACTCTTTCATACTCATTTTCTTTTCACCTACTGTAAAAATTGGACGTTTTACATATTGAACACAAACTTCTGTCACAACAGGTAAATGCCTAATAGTTTTTGTATTTGTATTTCCTGCGACATGACTCATTCCTTTATCCCATACGCAACACGAAACATATTCCCATCCGTATTTTTCTAATACCGGATGAACAGTTGCCCAGCCCACTTCCGTACACCAAAACCATAACGTAGTAAGTGGTGTTGAAAATTCACTCCACTTTTTTATGTGTGGTTCATACCATTCAGCTAAACCATTATATGAAACTAAATCTCCTGGAAATCCATTCACACCATAGGGGCCATCACAAATTATAGCCACTGGGCTTTTCCATTTATCATACACTTTCATTGCATCGCTACAATATAAATGAATATTATTAATATCCGTTTGTTCCACTTATCTATCCTCCTTATCGCAACAATGCTGAATAACATTTTCAACTTTACATTCAAAATAATTGCAAAGTCGATCTATGATTTCCATTGACACTTGTTCTCCTCTTCCCATTTTATCCATAGTAGATTTTGATATATCGGTCGCTTTCATTAAATCTTTCTTGCTCATATCATAATCAATTAACAATTTCCACAAAGGCTTATATGAAAAAGACATTTCTTTTCCCCCTCTCTAATTCTCTCTAAATTTTAATATAAAAGTATTGCATTTGCAATACTTTTATATCGATTTTAGCATATTTTATCTTATACAAATACCATTGTATATTGAACAATCTCCTCCACACAAGCCCGGATATTATTCATTCTCCCAACCCATGCCATCTGATCCTGCATCTTCAATTCTTCCGTCACGCCTTGCTTTTCTTTCATCTGCTCCACTAATCTGTCCATCATCTGATTACATTCCTCGTCAGTCTGATGCAGATGCTCATTTAACTTCCCAGCAAGTACCAACTCCAGATATAATCCCTTCCGATGCTCCTGCAAATATAACTTTCTCAGCATTCCATACTTTCCAATCGGATACTCTGACCCTTCCGGGAGGTACAGGTCTGGATAGTACAGACCGTCCTCTCCTAAAGTGTAACTGATTCCGTTTTCTCCCATAATGTGTTTCTCCATGATTGTCCTCCTATCTTGCTCCCCGGTCTTTATTCTGACTATGGGTATGCTGTTTATTTTTCTGTTCATTCTGTATTTCTTGTTTCTTTTCTGCCAGCTTCGCCCTAATACCATGCGCTACTGGCTCTTTTCCTGTTTCTTTCTTCCATTTTTCTATTGCAGTTCGATACTGACTATACTCAGTTTGAGAAGCCTTAAAATCCTTTAAAAATTCCTGTACACTTCTATATCCGGTTTTCTGCACAATCCTTGGAAGATAATCTTTCATATCTCTAATCTGGCTTTTCAGTTCATCAATTTCTTTCTGCAATTCTTTTTTCTTTCTTCCTTTAAACCATCCCGTGACTTCTGACAGTTCTTTCTTCTTTGCAGAAAGCTGTTTTTGTTTCTGTTGAATTGCACCGTTTTGATCTTCCAGTTCTTTATTCACTTTAAATAGTTTCGGATACTTTGATGCAAGCCTCGTCATTTTAGGTTGTTCCGGTTCTGCCTTTTCTTCTTTTGTTGTCTTGACTGCTGCTGTGCTATTTTCAGCAACATGCTCTGGGTGTTCTGTTTCCGTTTGCTCTGTCTGTTTTGGCACTTCCCTGGGTTTCTTAAACAGCACACTTGCTATCAAAAACTCCAATGTCTCAACAGCCACTGTTACAACTCTGGAAAATAATTGTGGTCTGTTTCCACGCCGAGCAATTCATTTCCTGATTGGCTCCGTGATTTCTTTCCGCTTCACTTCCATTATCTTCGGTTCCGGCACTCCACTAATCAATGCCATATCAACAGCTCTGTTCCATTCCCAGCGTTTTTGGTTATCCTCTTCTATTTCCTGTGCTTTCGAATTATTTTTTCCAATTTTCTTTGTTGCAAGATACACACTGCCACGCTCAAATACCTGCACCTTCTGGCTCTCGTCCTGCACATAAATATTGATTAAATCTGTATAAGAATGCTTTACCTCATCCAGAAATGAATTGCTCTTGAAGCGTTCCTCTTTCACTGTAAACAATTTTTTCTCATATACTTCACCTTTTTTTATGATACTGCAGCCTTTCCGGATCTCACCATCTTCTCCTAATATCTCTTTTTTGGTTCGGACATGTTTTCCATTTTCATCATAAAACATATTTCTGCTGGCAATCTTAATGATTGGTTCATCCAGTAGTTTCCGTTCTGCAAATATCAAATGAATGTGATAATTGGTCTTTCTTTTATTGTGGTGCAAAGCAGCGATACACTCCATTCCATAATTCTGCTTAAAATGATTTGTAAAAAGCTGTAGCAATCTATCCGGCTGAAATTCTGTAAAACTCTCTGGCAAAGCAATGATCAGTTCTCTTGCCTCAATACATTTTCCTTCTGTTCCACTTTTTGTAAATTCTTCCTGATTACATTTTGCAAGTTCCCGCCAGAATTTCCGTTCTGTAGTTTCATAAACTGCATAGAGATTTTCCTGTTTTGCATGACTGGATATATAAGTGATTCTGCCTTTTACATTGCTTAGTTTTGTCATTTGAATAAATGAATTTCTTCCGATCGGCACTCCCTCCTTGTCTTCGGCAAAATAAATTCCGCCATTTCATTTGTGAGTGGATGCATCGGCATCCGTTTACGAACTAACTGCCGTTTCCGGCTATATTAGCTCCCGGCAGGGCGAAATACACAGAGCATAAACGAAGTTTGTGCGATGGGTGTATTTCGCTCTCAAACGCCGAGGGCTTTGTGAGATGCTTCTTACATCTACCACAACTTGGCTTTCACTTTTCATTTTGGGCGTATCCGTCCTCTTTTTCTTCCCGTATCCGGGCTTATTTTTTCACTAACAACAAACCGACTATTACTCTTCCTGTCTGCTTTATTCCGGTATCCTTGCCCGTACATACTCCAGATCTCCACAATATGGTGTTCCAACCAAATACCATTCTCTCGCCAGATTCATTTCCATTCGTGTCTTTACCCACTGATTATCAACTAGAACTTCCAGACATTCTCCGCAGTGAAATCCTGGATCAATCCATAAGTCTGAGGACAATAATCCATATCTTTTGTTATAACTGTTGTAACCTAATCTTCCTTCTCTCATGGTGTCATTCTCCCTTCATTTATCGTTCCTGCAAGGGCGCCCTGAATCAGGGCCCCCTTTTGAAAATCTCTTTGCCTCGCCAGCCAACTCCCGACTGCACCTTACCGGCTTTCTCTCTGTTTGCTATCTACAGGTGCGTGCCACGCTCCTGTCATTAGGTAATCAAGCAGAACCTTTACCATCGAAAATCTTTATGCATTCCGCACTTATCCAAATATTCTTGTCTTGCCTTTTCCCGTTCTTCCTCGGTTGGTGCTGTTTTGAATGTTGTATATAACTGACGTTTTACCATACTGTCTAATTTTTCCATCAATGCTTTTTCTATCTCCGGCAGATATTCCTCGTTCCCGGCAAGATGGTACTGGAACAATGCCAGTAATAAATCTTTGGATATCTGTACCTGTGATTTTCTTTCCATGTTTCTCCTTTCCGTGACAGTCGTGACGATAGTGACGATATTTTCACTACCGACACGCTATATAAAATACCGTCACAACCGTCACATATCGTCACGCTTGTTTTCCAACAAAGGCTAATCTGATCTTTCTTCCATCATGTCCCCGCTCCGCTTTATACTGGATTCCATATTCCAGAATCAATCGTTCCAGGCTGACATTTAATTTTCGTGATAATGCGTTCGGCTGCATTTCCACCTGCAATACTTCCACAAGCTCTGTTGCTGTTCCTACCCACTCTGGCATAGTTTCTGTTACAAGTTCTTTGATTTTTTCCAACACTGGATCTTCTGATTCTTTCCAAAGTTCTGTTTCTGTCTTGGTAAGTTCCCAGACACATCTCTCCCGATTAAAATTCAACCACAGTTTCTGATCCTGCTGGTCACGCCCTGCCACTTCCAGAACTGCCTTATTATCTGTCCGTTTTTCTTTCTGCATGACGAATGCTCCATCCGCAGCTCCAAGCAATCCATTCGTGCCAGAAATCATATCAAAACTATCGGAAGATTCCATTTTCCTTGTATGATGCACAACCAGAAAACAGATGCCATATTTATCACTGAATGCTTTCAGCTTTGTTACAATCTCGTAATCGCTGGCATAACTGAATTTATCTCCACCGACCTCTCGAACCTTCTGAAGAGTATCAATGATAATCAGTCTTGCATCTTTATGCTCCGTCACAAATGTTACAAGCTGTCTTTCCAGTCCGTCATTGAGCGATTTTGATTTTGTAGCGAAATAAAAATTCTCACTGCCTTCCATTCCAAACATCTGTGATAATCGCTTTTGTAATCTTGCATAATCATCTTCCAGTGCCAGATAGAGAACCGTTCCCTGTCTGACTGAAAATCCCCACAATGGAAATCCTTTACTGATGTGATACCCAATCTGTGCCATAAAGAATGATTTCCCAATTTTCGGCGAACCAACAAACAGGTAAGTTCCGTTATACAGAAGCCCATCTATAATCGGCAGTTTTGGTGGATATGCGGTGTCGTATAATTCCATCATGGAAACGGTTTCCAGATTATCTGGGTTATTTTTATTTGCTGATTTTGCTGTATTTTCCGCATTATTTGTGGCTTGCAGATTGCCCTTGCCGGGCAAATCTGCTATACTTTGGTTGGTTAATTTATTACTTGATGGCTGTTCCACATCTGCGCTAACAGATGCAATCGGAGCAGTCATTTTTTCTTTTGCTGTCATTCATTTTCCCCTTTCAATCCATACAATGTCTCTGCAACCAATCTCAGGGTACTCAGCAACTCTTCGTTTTCCTCACTGCATTTTTCCAGATGTTTCAATTCTTCATAAATCTCTGCCATCTGATTTCGCAATGCTTTATACACTCTTGGATTTCCCTGTACCACAATTTCCCGATCAGTTAATCGTTTTGTGATATAGTCCTGCTTGCTAAGTCCTGACACTCGGACACATGCATCAATTTGCTCTGCTTCTTCCGGTGATACCCGGAATGCTACGATTTTGTTTCTCCATCTTCCTTTACTGTCCAGATTCTTCTCCATTTGATTTTTCCATCCTTTTAATATCCAACTGTTCTGCCATCTGTGCTTGCTCACTTGGAAACAAATGTGCATATCGGTAAGTGATATCAATGCTCTCATGTCCCATTCGGTCTGCGATTGCCAATACCGTAAATCCCATATTGATCAATAACGATACATGGGAATGTCGCAAATCATGCACACGAATTCGCTTTACCCCAGACACTTTTGATCCTCTGCTCATTTCATGATGCAGATAAGATTTGGAAATCGTGAAAATTCTTTCGTCTTCCTTCAGACCGTAAAGCATTCCCATATAATCCTGCATCTCATCACATATAAATTGTGGCATCTTGATAAATCTGTTACTTTTAAATGTCTTTGGTGGGGTAATCACATCTTCCCGGTTTAATCTTTGATATGATTTGTTAATTCGCAGTGTATGCGTTGTAAAGTCAAAATCCGCTGGTGTCAGGGCAAGCAACTCTCCTTCACGGATACCACACCAGTAAAGCATTTCAAAAGCGTAGTAAGAAACTGGTTTATCCATCATCACATCTGCAAATTTCAAATACTCTTCTTTCGTCCAGAACAACATTTCCTTATATTCCTCTATTGCTATATTTCCAACTTTCTGTGCCGGATTAGAAAGCAAATGATAAAAATCAACTGCATGATTGAAAATGGCACTTAACTGGCTGTGGATTTTCCGCAGATATGAAGCAGAATACCCTTTTCCATTCGCTCTCTTAAATGCAAGCAAATGATTCTGCCATGCAATCACATCTTTTGGTTCAATTTCTGCAATCTTTCTCTCCCCAAAGTATGGAAGAATTTTTGTTCTGGCAATATTATTCTTAGTTCCCCATGTGTTATCCCGGATTCGTTCCTTTTTATCTTCTACATAAATTTCATAAAAACTTGCGAAAGTCATATCCAGTTTTGCATCATGCTTTAACATTTGTTCGTGTTCCCACATCTGCGCTTCTCGCTTCGTAGGAAATCCTCGTTTTGAAGTCTGTTTCGTTTTCCCTGTCCCGTCGGTATACCGATAAACCACTCGCCACTTCCCAGTGACATTATCTTTGTAAATACTCATACAAATTCTCCTCTCTCTTACACTTCGCTGTAACATACTTTTTTACGGAAATAATTGGTGTTTACTCTGCCAGCTACCGTAAGATAACCCAGCTTCTGTAATTCTTCATTTAGCTGTTTGACAATCTTATAAGCATAAGACTTGGAAACTCCCAGTTCCGCTGCAACTTCTTCTACGGTCATAAAAGTTCTGTTCATCACATCGCATCTCTCCTTTCTATCTTAACGCAATTTGTTTAAGTTGTTACATTTGCATGATACTAAACATTTTAATTTAAGTCAAGTGATTCTATGCGAATATTAAATTCTTTTGTTTAAGTTCTTCTTGCTATCCGAAATTGCTCATGCTATACTGAACCTAAACAGAATTGTTTTATTTTCTATCACAATTAATTACGGCAACACGAATGACCACTATAAGGAGGCAAACAAGAATGGCAATCGGACAACGTATCAAATTTTTTCGCAACCGCAAAGGCATGACACAAAAGCAACTCGGAGAACAACTGGGATTCATGGGAAAAACCTCAGATGTCCGCATGGCTCAGTATGAATCTGAAGCCAGAGTTCCTAAGATTGATCTTGTAAAACAAATGTCTCAGATCTTTGATATCAATACTCATGCCTTAACAGTTCCAGATATTGATACTCACATAGGTCTGATGCATACACTATTTGCACTGGAAGATATGTATGGTCTAAAGGTAAAAAATGTAGATGGGCAGCCTAATCTCTGCCTTGACTCTTCCATATCTACTCCCGGCTCATCTGTCGATGAAATGCTTCGTTCATGGATGGAACAGGCTGACAAACTGAAAAACGGTGAAATCAGCAAGGAAGAATATGATGAATGGAGATATAAGTACCCGGAACTGGATACTTACCAGAAACGTGCCAAGGTACCATCTCAGGAACTGAGTGATTACCTCGTAAAAGAATTGACTAAAAAAGAAAAATAAAAGAAGAAAATAGAAAAACCTTACCGATATTCAGTTTTTTACTTCTGAAAATCAGTAAGGTTTCTTTATATACGTTATGAAATAAAATTTATATCTCTTGAATAATCACAAAATGTTGCCATTTTGTTGCCAATCACTAAACAAATTTGTTTGTAACCCGCATGAATACTGGGTTTCTATGATTGCGTGGATTATTCAAACTCTACAAAGACTAACACATTTTGTTTAAGAATCATTCTCCGTAGTGTTTCTCGTTCTTTTGATTATTTGATATATCCATATTATCCTGCCTATACAAACTAATGTTATCATTTTGTTATCGGTGTTGATAACACTTGCTCGGTAACTGTGGATAATACCTATATGTTCTTTCGTAAATTATAAGCTGTTTTGTTTAAAAATTCAACACTAGTCTGAAATTCATCTCTCAGTATTACTGAATATTTCCATCTATTTCTTTTTGCGGTATTTTGGTTCAATACCTACTACATATACTACTATAGCCGCAATACTAATAAGCATTGCACACAATATAGATAAAATAATCAAACCCGAATTCTGTTCATCTAATAAGGGCAATCCAATTAACGTAAACAAAACGCCATACACGCACCACAATATACCCAAAGCACGATTATAACCTTTCGCATCTTCTATCGGCGCCACCTCAGCATTTGCCCAGAATCCGAAAGGTTTTGCTTTCTTGGAATTCAAATCATAAATGCCCATTGCAATAAATAATACGCCCATTATTGCCCAAATAACAAATGCAATTAATCTTTCTTCCATAATATGTATCCTTCTTTCTTTGTTATTCTGCAAATTCTCCTATCACTTTCTGTTTCCGTTCTTATCAAAATTCTTTTTCAATGCTCGCTCAGTAGGAATAATTATACCTATCAAGGTAATTAACTGCACAAAACATACAAAACCTTAAAAATATAGGATTCAGCAACGCAAGAAACAACTGCAGTACAGCCTTAAATAATTGGACAAACAATTCTAACATTGTAATATACCTCATAATTTTTTCTTTTTATTATACATCCATTGCGAAATTCAATCTTTCACATATTTTGCAGGTAACAGCATTCCTACAAATGCAGGAGTACCGCACCTCTAAATGCTTATGTGCATTTGATTTTCTGTTCCTACAAGTCGTAATTCGTAAAACTATTTGGCTAAATCAAACTAATACAATCATCTTCTACATAAACAGCTTGTCCATCAACAATCTTTATTGCTTCTCCGAAATCTGGTAATTCAATTATTTTGGTTCCATTCCAATGGGGAATTATAGGGTTGTTAATAATATTTAATCCATCATCTAAATTACCTGCCGCATACATACTACCAGCACTAATTCCAACGTATACAAGACCATTATTAATTGCTTTCTCAATCGTTCTATCAAATCCTGTTCTAATCATTTCACGGCACAATACCGCAGCATCACCACCACTAACAACAACTGCATCAAAAGATTGCAGTTCCTCAATCGTTAACAGTCTGGTAAGCATATAAGGATCTGTAACACACGTCGAATATGTTCTCTGATAGTCTTTTGAGAGAATCAATTCCAGATTATATACTAATATATTTTCATACCGAATACCCATAGATGAAAGCTCCTGAAAACAAACTGCAAAGCCTTCTCTCGCTCCATCTGTTTCAATTCCAGCAGTTGGAATGTATAGCACCTTCACATCTTCTGGACATTTTTCTATAATATCGAAAAATTTCTTTTTCATATCAGCCGATAATCCACTAGATGTAAGAAATAATTTTTTACTGTTCATATCTACCTCTCATCATCAAATTTTAATTTTTACTTTTCAATTATACATCTACCCGTTGCGAAATTCTATCTTCCACACCATATTGACGGGTACAGCGCTCCTGCAAACGCGGGAGCACCGTACCTCAAAACGCTTATATGTAGATAAGCTCCTTTCCAACAACTTCCCTCACACATGCCTGAATGTTATTCATTCTTCCGATCCATTCGTGGGGATTTTCTGCCTTTAACTGTTCCGTCACTCCCTGCCTGTCCGCATATTCCTTTACCAGTCGAAGAAACATATCCCCTGCTTGCCTATCAACATCTACAAGATATCTATACAGCTTTCCGCTTGTCAGCAGGTTCATATACAAGACCTTATGATATTCTTTTAAGTGCCTTGCGTGCCGCTGTCCCCATAAGCCAATACACTCTGTTTCTTTGGTTTGTACTGTAATGTTTGGCAACAAATAATCGCCCACTTGTCTATAAGTTCCACCCATTTCTTCAAAAATTGTCTTTGTCATTTTCCTTTTCCTCCTGTGATTTTGATTTATCGTGAGCGTGAATTATCACGCTTGCGACCTTTAATTGTTCTTGCCTGTTCCAGTAAATCATCTATCTGTTTGCGACCAAATACCTTGCATAGCAGGCTATAATCTTTATTTTCTGCTTTCAGCCTCGCGTTTTCTTCAGTCAGTCTTTCATTGACTTTTTCTAAACGCTGATTCGTACGGTATAACTGTGCATTCGCTGTGTTCAGCCTGTGATAGTTATCCCAACCCTCAAAGCAACGAGCAAGCACCGTTTTGACAAGTTCCTTCAATTTCCTTACCACTGGTTCTGCCATTTTTACTTTATATGCCTTTGCATTCATAAATTTCTCTGGTTCGGGCAACTGATATTTTGGTGCAGTATCAAGTTCAAATTCAAGATTTGACAGCTCATCTTTTGCCTTATCATAGTTCAGCACCCTATTGGACAAGGACTCCAATTCAACCTGTTTCTGCTCGATTTTCGCACCTAAAACAGCAACTTCTTTTTCATATCCATCGTTCATTGGCACATTATTTGCGGCGGTGCGAACGAAATCTCCTTTTTCAAGATCCCACATTGGCGATGGTTTATAGTCAACGTCATATTCTTCGTCTTCCTCCTCATCCACAAAATCTGGAACATCCACAGTCGGCAGTAAATTTTTTGATTCTTCTTCCATATTGCCTCCTATAATCCACTTGCCTTGACTACTACATCTACGACTACAGGTTCTCCCTCAACCCATACGATAAGCACACGATCTCCCGGTTTTAACTTAGGCATAACCACCTTATGGCTATGTGATCCCGTTCCGCTGTTATGCCCTCCGTGCGTTCCTCCAGATACGTTGGTTGATAGATTGGCCAAAAGTCTGCAGACGGAATAATCCTTTTTAGGAATAGGCAAAGGAAAAGTATTGGAAACAAGGGAATAATCTTTCTTAATCACTCCAAAGTCGAACGAAAATCCTCCTCCTGAGTGTTCTTCCATTCTCGAATCCAATACCTTTGCAAGCTTTTCCATTCCATTTTTTTCCATTTTTGACATAATGTTCCTCCTGTCAGTCAAATGATCCATCGTCAACCCAGCCCCAGACATGAGTCTGATTCCAGTTTTGTGTAACCAGATGCCATGGGTGTGCTTTTCCGGAACCACCTTTGATCGTGATTTTTGCTTTTCCGGCTCCTACACTGTATCCTCTGGCATCTGGATAACTGCTGACATAATGCTTACCGCCATGGAAATTAACAATGTCCCCAACATCATATGATTTTGCTTTTGTTTTTTTATTCCCACTGCTCTTTTTTGCTGCCGGTGCTTTTTTCAATCCCAGTGTCATAAGCATTTTATCTACATCATGCGTAGCGGATATTACGATATAATACCCAGCACTTATTGAAGCTGTTTTTAGATGAATCTTGTCACCCTTCCGAATGATAGGAATATCCGGAAGTTTTATCGTGATTTCTTCCTTTGGTTTGCCATCATCTGCAAGAATCTCTCTCGCTTCTTTTTTTGCCTCATCTAATGTGTCATTGGTTCCTCTGGAAACAATCTTCTGGCGGATTCCGTAGCTTGTCTTTCCATCAACTGTAGCCTCAACAGGTGAGCATCCATCATCATTTGCTTTTCCGATGATTTTTACCCTTGTAACCATCCCGGTAGTGCTGATCTTATGGTTTACTTCTGTAAGATGCTGTGTTTCTTCAAAATGATATACTGTTTTATTTGTTCCAAAACCAACTACGGTCACATTCATTTTCACAGCCCGCAGACATGCCTCAATGCCGCCTTTCTTTTTGGCTTCCTTGAGGATTTTCACAACCACTGTTCCAAGCTTTTCAGACTTATAAGCCAGTTTCCCATGCTTCACATTTGGTCCGCTGTAAGATGTGACCTTTATGCCCCAGCGTTTCAGCACTTGGACTATGGCTGACTTTGTCTTTACGCCGGCTGAAAAATATACATGATCTTGTGATTCCTGCAGATCATATAGAACATCGTATGCCTTTGGTTTTTTATCTCTGTAATCCATATGCTACGCCTTTCTTATTTCGTTACCAATTCATCAATTTCATGCCCTATTGGCTTCCAGAGATGCAGGCAATTTTCGACACCATTTACATATTGGCTTTTCTTCGGGTGGATCTGGTACGCCTCTTCTTCATCATCAAAGAAAATGTCCTTCAATGTGCACATATCGTTCCACGTTGGAACATTGTATCTCTTTTGTGGAGAAACCGATACATGCTCATAGCCGTCCGCGCAGTCCCAAATGACACTGCATGTCCCGCAATCTGGTAATTTAATCGCTGCTACATGTACAGGAAACATCACCTTGTGGTTCCAAATGCGATGATTTTCCAATATTTGTTCTAAACTTCTCGTATCACTCACCTCCTGCAATCTTATCAAGGCAATCATTCCATCCGTCTTCGTAACCAATTTCATACCCCGTCGCAGTTTTCGGAGCTGTGTGTCTTTTCGGTAATGGGATCAGCGGACACCAATCTGGTCTGTTGCGAGTATCTTTATTCATTGTTTTGGCTATCCCGCATGCATATCCATAAACTGTCAGTCCTTTCTGGAAACAACATTCACCGCAAGATTTCGGTGCATTAATCAACGCTATTGCTTTTTTATCCAAGTACATATTGGTAACCTCACTCCCTATTCTCCACCCTCTGTTTCGTAGTGTTATCGAGCATGTTTTTTTCAATGCCTCATATGTTCTTTCATTCATGTATATTTTCTGGCCCATTACAATCATTTGTCCGTTTTTAAACAGCTGATTTTCATATGTTTTAAAACCGTATCTTTTTGCCCATTTTTTGTTTATTTTCTTTTTCTTATGGGTACGCGCCTGTACCTTTTTGTCCCTTAAAACAATAATTTCATGTACATTTACATCCATTATAATTCCTCCTATCAACGTCCGCTTCTTACCATGCAAAAAAGTAGTTCTGTCATGGATCTTTTTCTTGATCCATTGTGATTACACTTTATGGCAACTGATAATTTCCATTTTTCCACATCTCCATCTAGTGGTGTTGAGTTTTCGAATTCTTCGGCAACCTCTCTCTGATACGGAACTGCAACCATTACTCCCATGTTACCTATTTCCGCGTAACATTCCGGAAAATTCTCACGTATATGTTTGGCAAATTTTCCATTTTTTAAATCAGGTAAAATCTCTTTGTAGCACTCCATTGTTGTCACAAGGTAGTTTTTTTCGCCAATAAAATTTAATCCATTTCCGCTGTAAATATCCTCTTTGCAACTTTTTATTTCATAACAGGTAAATATTCCTTTTTCGATTGCTGAAATAGAGCACTGATTTTCCGGAATAAACTGCATGTAATCTACTCTTCTTGGCTTTCCTGCTGCGTAGCCATAATCAAGGCTTACTTCTCTAGCCCAGTATTTGCCTGAGCCAGAAAAAACAGCTTTTTCCAACAATCTGCTAAGAAATTTTGTTGTTTCAGATCTTGTCATTTTCTACCTCATATTGGGTTTCTTAACTTTAATTGTTTCTTGCAATTCAGGTTTTGTGGTGTTGTTTTCTGCCCACATGCGAAGTTCTTTTGCTCCTGGATTATTCTTCTCGATACCATCTGCCAAGTTGTGCAGGACCATAGAAATAATTCCGGCGTCTGCAGTTGCATACGGTGTAAGAGCTTTGATAATATTGTTACTGTAATAACTCATGCCCTCACTAAGCATTTCTGCCCCTTCTTTGTTTTTTCCTTCTTGAACCATTTTTCTGGCTCTAAGGACATAACTCTGCATACGTTTCTCCTTAATCTTCCTCATTTCTTTACCACCTTTATCTTTTTTCTCAAACGTTCAGCATGTTCATTTGTTACGATATAATTTTCGCACTGCTTGCATCTCATATCTTTATTTTTTAAGTCCCCATCATAGTAGCGACATTCCTCGCAAATATAGCAAAATATCTTTGCTTCTCCTGCCATTTGGTCTGAACTGTACAAATTGTTCGCACAATGGTCGCAAAGACAGCCGGCACAAGGAAAAGCGTAATCATCCCGGCTCATAAATTTCTTTCAAGCATTTTTATGCTTTTAAAATAGAAAATCCATTTGTCCGGTTCTGGCATCTGTTTCGGAAAATCCTTCCAGTATTCGTATGCTCTCGACAGTAGACAATCAATGGCATGATTTTCTATATCATTCTCTGTCTTTAGCCACGCACAGTGTTCTCTGCAGTAATCTTTAACCGTCTTCAATAATTCCGATTTTCCGGCAATTTCAATAAACTCTTTCATCAATGGATAGTAGTTAATATCTTCGATACTCCCAAATTGCGTTTTCTTGAAGCTTATTCCCCGGTATTGCTTGCGACCGCTTTGATCTTTTCCGATAAATTCAGATCTAAAATTATTACTTGCGGGCTTAAAATCTTCAACCTTACATACAAGACCACATGCTTTATACATTTTTGTCCTCCTTGTACGGTTCTGGCATTTCTTTCCACGCTATGACTTCTGCATTCAGAATCCGAATTTCCAGTTTCCACCTTCCATCTACTGTGTGAGCAACATTAGTGCGACATTCTCCATTATCATATTTGACGGTAACAATCACATTTCGGGAAACCTTCTCAAACATTCCCTTTTTCCATTTGCTCGTTCCTTTGAACTTCGCAAACATAGAATCTCTTTCCTTCGGTAATCTTTCTCTGACCGGAATCCAATCATTTATCGTCGGCTCTCTCGCAATAAATGTCAGCAATTCGCCTATTGGTACCAAATCAACACTTTTCCCATTTTGCTTTTTTATTACTTCTTCAAGATGGTTTACCAGAGCATCTGCATCAATTAGCCTCATCTTTTACCTCCAATTTTCTCAAATCGTCAATAAACCAGCTTTCGCCTTCTGCTTCAACAAAATCAAACTTTGCATTTGTTATGCCCTCTAAATACAAATATTTGTAGTTACTTCCGTACATAGACTCAACTTTTCTGGCAAGATATAGTTGCCCTTTTCCATTTCTCAGCATGTAACTCCACGAAGGATCCAGTGCCTCAAGAAAACTCTTTTCGGTTTTCGTGAGTTTAGGCTTTTCATACCACTCCAAATCATCTTGCAATTGTTCAATCATACTTAAAACATCGTTCGCAAGAATCATCTGGTCATCATCTGCGAATTTCTTCACTTGTATATGATAATTTAATAATCTGTCTTTTAACCGGCTCATACTTCTTCCTCCGATTCGCTCAGTTCCGCCTGCAACAGATCATCAATTACCGGAAGAATCAGTTTAGGTGCCATCATCATATGAATCTGTGTCGGAGCATTAACAATTTTGAAACACATATCAATATATACCTGCTTTGCTGTCATTCCATCTTTGTACGTATTTACTTTTTCTTTGTTTTGCTGGTAAATAGGGAGTATTCGGCATTTCTCAGCTACTTCATGAATTAACTTCTTTGATTCCTCCGAGAATTCAACAGTACCATCGTCTTTCGTCTGAACCAATTCTAATATCTTAATAATTTTTTCTTCCATAACGCCATTTCCTCCTTGCTTCTACTCTTTTCATGCGATGAACTTCATTTTCCAAGGTATTCACCTGTTTCTGCAGGTCATCCACATCGACCAACAGGTAAAAAACCGGCTGGACCAGTCTGGTCGGGCCTACATTCATATTCATCTCTTTGTGCAATTCCTTGCACTTGTTTTCTCTCTCATGCACCGCTTTATATACTTTCATCATCCACACCTCTCAAGAATTTCTCTACAAACCCGGTCATATTCCAAAAGTAATGTAAGATCTTTCGTTCGGCTCAGTGGCCGGTCTACAACTTCAACGTAAAATTCTTTCCGGATCATCTGACCGTAGCTCGCAGAATTATAAACATCCTGCTTTTTGCAGCTAATCAATTCAGCTACTTCGGATCCAGTGATGGAGTACTCCATCACTGTCCCATTCCTTTTGCATAAGTTATATAACGCCTTCGCCATATTAATCACCCGTAATAAATTTCGCTGCATCCATCATCGGAAAACTCAACTTCTTCCAGCTTCCAACCATCGCGCTGGAATTCTCCTCGATATGCTTTTTCGTAATGGTTTTTTACGATTTTTTCAGCCTCTTGCATGTCTTTTGCTTTAACAATTCCGACTATAGTTTCGCATCGGAATCCATCATGCTGATAATATCTATACAAATTCATTTATTTCATCCCCTTTCATCCAGTCAGCACTTTCTTCCTGATACTGCGACAAGTTCAGTGTTGGTTTTCCGGATTTTGTTCTGGTGCGGACTACCCGGAATCGTTTCTCTCCGATGTCGAAAATAAATTCTATGGAACCGCTTCTTGCATCCTCTGTACCTCGGATCCACGCCTTGCAGTCGCCCTCACGGGTTTCTTCAAACAGGCAATCCACAATAGCATCCATGAAAAGACTGCTCTTTCCTGCACCGTTTACTCCATTGATCGTGCAAAATGAAATGTCTGAAAAATCAAAACTTTCTTCCTTGTAGTTTCTGTAATTCCTTACCGAAATAGATACCGGCTTAAACACACCGTGAATCTCTGCAGTGGTACTCTGTTTCATGGCTTCTGCTATGATTGGCTCGGCAAGCTCCACGATTTTGTCTGGATTCTTAAATGTCTTTTCCTCCAACCATTTTTTCAGATTCAACCTTGGGTCGCTTTCCTCCGAGAGAAGCCCGCGGTTCGTGATGTCAATGGTGCTTTCTGCTTCAATATCTGCCACATAGAATGCACCAAGCTCATACAGGTTCTTTTGCAGTAGCGGAATGTTGAGCGCCTTTTTCTGCTCAGATGTGCAGGAATACCGCACCCGGACTATCTTATCCGTCACATCTTCTGAAATGCCTGTTCTGTGAAGATACATAGCTCCTTCACGGATATAGTCGCCAGTTTCATCAGGATCCCAGGTGATAGTGTGGAACTGTCTGTATGGAGTAGTGCATTTATATCCTTTTACCAGAGTACCTTTCTCATTAAATTCATGAATCCAGAATCCACGATCCTGTCCTTCATCATTAAAATTCATTGCATTGATCGCTCCGGAATAGAATACTTTGTCAAGTCCTTCAATGATTTGTGGGCGATGGATATGGCCAAGAAGCACCGCCTCATATCTTGCGGCCATTAAAGCTTCTCTTGGAATGACCGGCTCAAAGTTTGTGAAGAAGGAGGTCTGCCCTGATTCCATGTTGCAACCAGGAACCGTATAATGTGCCATGAGAATCGGTGTCTTTTCACACTCTGCTCTCAATGCAAAAACCATATCTGAAATATATTTCGTCCATGCAAGATTTTCTTCGTCTGCAGATAAACCAGGGAATTTTGCTCTGAACTCCTGTTTGTCAAATCCCGGCAGGCAGGCAATGTCTGCCCATGGAGTCTTTATTACTCCTGGTTCTGTAACAACATCTACATTTCTAATATTAAGCAGCATCCGTTCAAGAACTCTAAACTGAGCAGCTCCATCGTGATTTGGAGTGCCTCGCATCACGATCACATACTTCGAAAAATGTGCTAATGATGTAATGATGTTCGTTGCCGTAATCATTTCGTCTGAATACCTCACGGGGCCAACCTGTTCCTGGTGAAAGATATCTCCTGATACGCAAACGATATCCGGTTTCTCTTCTATAGCTACCTGTACCATATATTCCAAACATTTTACTGTATCCTGCGAACGGAGATTTACTCCGTCCACTACAGGTCCTTTAAACTGGCCAATATGCCAGTCAGCAGTATGAAGTATTTTCATTTGCTCATCTCCTTTACTGTTGCCTTCATTGCTGTGATCATGTTCTTTAATTCTGTTTCCAAAAGTGAAAAGTTCTCCTCGCTAATTCCGCAGAATTCAACGCCATCATCTCCCATCTTTTCTCCGATAAAGAGAATATTTCCAACAATGGGGCATCCATGTTTATCAAACTCGTAAAGATAACTTCCGATCAGATTTGCTTTGTTCGGCTTCAGTCTTCCCTCTTCATCGATCAGCATACTCACACACTTCCCTGGTTCTTTAACAGGGCTGGATGGCATTTTCAGTTCTGTGTATAATCTCTTTGGCATTACATGTTCTACAAGGTCACAGCCATTCCCGATCAAGCCATACAAGACTTTATTCTGTTCTCTCATGGTTCCTTCTGGAAATTCATGTACGGACATTTCCAGTTCTGTTGATACCTTTATTATTTTCATCTGCGCCCGCCTCCTCTCTGGCATTTAATGCAAAGTGGCTCTCCGAATTTATTGATTGAATATTCGTAAACCCTTTCATTTATGACCTCACCGCATCTGGAACACTGGAAATCTGCCGATCTATCCGGCTCTGGTTCTGGCTCCGGTTCAGGAACAACATCCGGCTCCTGCATTGGTGGATAGTCATCTTCGGTTTCTGTATCCGAAGCATATGCCGGATTATCCAGATCGTCCTGAGTAAATACTGTGCTTTCAGATTCGAAATCCACACTCTTAACTGCTATCTGTGGTGTACCAAACATATTATTTACAGAGTTCATGCCTTGTGTCAGCATTGCCTGTCTGACCTGTGGATCCGAGAAATCAGGTGAAAAGATAACTGTTGGGATAGCGAAATTCTTCTGCAATTCCGCCTTTGTGTATGTGCCTTTTACACCAAGCAGAGCTCTTATAACGCGAAGCTTCGCACCGGTCATAGCTTTTTCAGCCCAGGTCTTTTTCAGCAGTGCCATGTTTACCATGACGGAGCGATCAATGTATCTGTCTCTATCTTCTTTCGCAACCACAAAGGCCTGACATTTCTTCCCCCATTTATTCTTGGATTCCACCCATTGTCCAGAAAAGATTTCCGCAGCTGCCTGTGCCTGTTTTTCATCAGTAATGCCTTTTGCGGCTTTGTCAGCAAACTCAATGCGGTATTTCTCTTCTTCATCTTCCAGACAGATCACCTTCTGGTCAGTTTCTGTTCTGGCTGTTCCGTCAGCCTTGCGCATAGCTCCCTGAGCCTGTGCTCGATATGTAACCCGGTCGATACGCTCACCATATGTTTCCTTTGGATTGAACTGGATACCGGCTGCCATAGCCATTTTGTTGAGCAAAGGCTTAGATAAAGAAAACACATCTTCCCAGATGTCTTTTCCTCTCTCATCCTGCTTACCTGTCTTAACTGAACCAACCTTGAAAATATCTCCGCTGTTCTCACCCAGATCGACTGGAACCTCTTCTACATGGAATTTGTAGAATGGATTGAGCTGCACGTCCGTTGCTGTAGGAACCAGCAGATTGTAATTTTTGTATGCCGTGATAACTTCCGGCAAGCTTCCTAAAACCTCTTTCATCTACTTGATAACCTCCTATTTTTGTGATAAAATGACGATGACTTTAAAAACAAAGGGTCGATAACCTGTTTTTAAAAGTTCTGACTGGTCTTGGATAGGATCGTGGGTGCCGTCTACACTCCGCTTTCCCCTTATTATCCAAGACCTTTTTAATGTTCATCACCTCCTATAAACCAATTCAGAAACCCAAACAGTGCGATGCCGAATATTCCAACAAAAACTATTTCTGAGCCAATTTCATGGCTTCCTCTTTCGAGATAAAGCTTATTTGAAAGCATATTGTAAAGAATCGTGCTTGCCAGGACTGGAAGTGCATACTTCAAAGCTCTTGCAATAAAAAGAATTCTCTTTCTCACTTTCTCTTTCTTTTTGCGGATGTAGTATTTCTCATATTCTGCCTCATTGAATTTTCGCACCACGGACAGATATACCCTTGTTTTGGAATCTTCTGTGATATACTTATATTCCATGTCTTTGCACATATCTGGCACCTTGCATACATTCATTTCCTTGCCTCCTTGTCAATGAGAATCAATTCCTTTGCGATAACGCTCTGCAATGCCATTCTGTCCATTTCGTGCCAGCTGATCGGCACCGGGCTGTTGTCCATTGCATTCAGGATCCGCTCTGCGGCCTGATGATATTTTTCAAGATCTTTTGCTGTCAGCATCTTTCCCTCCTATACTGCCAGGCGAAGCTGGCCATTTTTTTTCTTCTTTCATCATCTTTTCAACAAATGCAGTTGCTTTTTCTTTTCTTTCCATTTCGATCAGACATTCTTCATGGCAACTGCACTGTTCTCCCGGATCCAGATACGCTCCGCAATCCGGACAGATTCTGTAAAAAGCCATCGTATCCACCCCTTTCATTCAATCATATATAATTTGTTAAATGCCTTTTTGGGGATTTTCCCTGACGGATACCCCTTGGCAAGCTGTCCATCGGCTATCAGGTCCGATCTAAGGGAACGTATCATGCGATATGCCGTATCCCTACTCACACCCATCATTTCTCTGACCTCAGCGGCTGTATAGTAAGAACGTTCCGCAGATGTAAGTTTTTTGATTACACCGTTTGCATTTTTCATACCAAGCACCTCATTCCAGATTTCTCTCAATCCAATTTTTCAAATTCTGCGTGATCTCATTTACTTCGTCTAATGTCTGAATGATTTTTTTCAGTTCCGGTTTTTCCTCTTCTGAGATAATTCCGTCTGCCGTAATATCAAGAAGTGATTCCTTTGCCTCGTTTATCTTCTTTAAAGAAGAAAGCATTCTCAGGCTGATTCTATCCAGTCCTGCATTCTCGATCTTCGGCATGTTCTTTCCAAGCGGGCACATCTCCCGGCAATAATTTCCTTTCAATTCTGGTGCCTTATAGCAGTCAGCCATCAAAAGGACCTCTTCCTGATATGGTATTGTGCTCCCAAGTTCGATTCTGGCTAGCCTTGTACGATCAATTCCTATTTCTTCCGCAGCACCTTCTCTGCTGCTCAGACGCTCATTTGACTTTGCCGCCTCATATCGTGCCTGGCAAAACATATTAGCCGCTGCTTTCGTAGCAAATTTCGACATTTTTCTCTCCTTCTATAAGCTGTATAATCAAGTTATGGTAATTAAATTGTGTACTCTGTATCGATATCCAGAGCCTTGCTGATTTTTTCAGCAAGTGCAGGTGCATACATTCTTCCATTTATGGTGGTTGTCACATAGTTCCTGCACATCCCAACTTCACCGCATAATTCCGTGACAGACATATCTCTGTCAATTAGGGTTTTCTTTACTTCTTTGCACCATGGAGACAGTTTTCGCTTCAAAATATCACCTCCGTTTTCAACAAATGTTTATTACATTTGTTGTTTACATTTGTTTGCGATTGCATTAAAATAATCAGAAAGGAGTTATCATGGATAATTGGATTGATAATCTCAGAAGAATTGGGCTTAAACGTTATGGTGACGAAAACCGCCGGATTCTTTCTGAATTATTAAGAAACGGTATTCCTGCCGGAAACACTGTTATGTCGGAAGCATCTGCTGAGGCTCTTATCATTGCTGTGGCGGCCATGATTGAAGAAAACAATAAAGCATTGCTCTCCGATTTATCGATGTAACTCTCTCTTTTTTTGTTTTGCATTAAACATTTGTTTATTACATTTTTAATATTAATCCCAATTTGTGAATTTGTCAACCATATTTTTCACATTTTGGGATTTTGGAGAATTGTATGATCACTCAGCGTATTTTATCACTGCTTGAAGAAAAGTCTTTGACAGCCACTGATTTATGTCGGGCTATCGGAATAAACACAAGCACTATGACCAACTGGAAGAACCGAGGGACTGATCCGCCCGCAAAAATGATAATCCCAATTTGTGAATTTTTAGGCGTGTCTAGCGACTATTTACTTACGGGCAAAGAAAGAAACTCAAAGCAAAACATTCTCTCTGAGGACTCCGAATGGTTAGCATTGATTCACCAACTTCCGCATGATGCGCAGTTGGAATTTCGAGGTGAATTGAAGGGGTACATAAAATGTTTAAAACGGCAGGAAACAGATACTGCCGAACCTCTTAAGAAAGCAAAATAATAAGCTTCGAGTGGTACCGAAGCAAAAGGGGGGAATGGCCATGAAAAGGAAAGTTATTGTGCTATTATGTACCTGTTCACTGATTTTATCTCCGGCTCAGTTCATTTACGCTCAAGCTCAGCAACAGGAGCAAAATTCATTAGAATTAGATGGACAGAAATTTACAAATGAAGATGCGCTATGGGAATACTTGGAAAAGACATATCCCACCGTCACGAGCACAGATATTGAGTCAGGAGATTATACAGGGAAATATGCAATTATTACTTCAATTGCTCGCAACGTAGACGTCCAGCCGACTATTGATTATGTCACTTGTGATATGTACTTTCACTCCAGAGACGAAAAATATGTTTTGGATGGATTATGGTGTACTTTTTATGATGATGAAGATATGAAAAAAAATGGATGCGTTAGCGGCGCTGATTATTTGGCGTCTATGAAAAACGATGATGTAGTTGAAGCTTGCTACTATATTAATTCGGATAACTCTTATGGTGCAATGAATATGTTAGCTATTCGTAAAATCGGTGAAAATGATGGATCTGCAGAATTAAGCGAAAAACTTCAGGTTTGTTTTTATCCCAGTGTTCCGAATGACAAAACTGGCAGATGGCGGCTTGCAACAACTTCAACTACTACTCCCATTGTAGGCTATGCCTTGAACTACTATAAGGACTATTTTAAATCCGATGACGAAATACATGGTATTGTCAATAAAGAACTTGATCAAACTTACAGTCTTTCTATTGTTGCAGGACAATTGTATGTCGTTACTCATAAATATTTAGAGGGAGAAGAAAAAGATGCCTCTTTGCTTTTCGGTGGCGATGTTATTTCTCAGATATATATCGATCCTGATACAGGTATTGTTACTGTTGCTTAATTTAGAGGTTGCTTATGACAATTGGTGAACGAATAAAAGAATTGCGGGCTGAGGCTAATCTGCGTCAGTCCGAACTTGGAAAAGCAATAGGTTTTTCTGGCCAAGTAGTATCGAATGTCGAAAGAGGTTACTCTTTCCCGTCAACAGAATTTGTTAATCGCAGTGCTGCATGCTTCGGTGTGCCAGCAGATTACATTCTTGGCCGGACTACTTCAAGATATGCTGTTGCGGATCCGAAAGAAGTTTCCGCAGTGCAAGCAAGAACAAAAGCCCGTTTGGCTCAGTTGCAGATGAGCCTTCCGGACCTGATCAAAAAATCAACGCTGACAGAGGAAACCTGCTGTGACATTCTGGCCGGAAAGACTGTTCCTGGAATAGATGCCACTGCGAGCCTGTCAAAAGCCCTCGACACCTCTATGGATTACCTTGTGGGTAATTCTGAATACAGCTGTGCCATTGCTTCAGAAGACGAACAGGATATCATCCTGCGGTACCGTCAGTTATCCAAGAAGGGAAAACGTATCTTTTTGGGAATGATGGAGAAGATGGAAGAAGAAAAAACAGAATAGTATATTTAACTGGGGAACCGTTGGGGTGTTATGTCAGCCGCCGGACACTTTGGTGAAAGGAGGCTGGTGCTGATGGTTACATATGGTGATTTATTTACTTTTGTAATTATGCTTTGTGCAGTTGTAACTCTTGTTATCAATTTAATGCATAAAAAATAGCGCCCTCGTCCTGGTAAGATAAGGCGCTATTTTTAGCTATTGTTTTATCCGGCGGTCAGGTGTACGCTGACCAACGGTTCTCTTGTTAAGTACATTATATCTATATTCAACATTTTTGTCAAACATTTGTTGATTACATTTGTTTGACACATTTGTTTAATAATGGAGGATTCAGATGCCGGCTTATAAGTATTTTACCAAAGATGGAAAGACAAAATGGTATGCCAACTTCTACTATGATGATTGGCTTGGCAAGCGTCAGCATAAATGCAAAAGGGGTTTTTCTACCAAAAAAGAGGCTATAGAATGGGAACGTGACTTTCTGGCACAGGGAGCCAAGGATCCAGATATCCTGTTTTCTGCTCTGATCAAGAATTATATGTCAGACTGCAGCTCCCGGCTGAAACTGACCACTCTGGAAAATAAGCAGTATCTGATAGACATGAAACTGCTGCCATTCTTTAAAGATATGAAGATCGGTGACATTACCCCGATCGTGATCCATCGGTGGCAAGATGCCATGATTAATTACAGAGATGAAAAGGGAAGTCCTTATTCCCAGACGTATCTGAAGACCATCAATAACCAGATGTCTGCTATCATGAATTATGCCGTCAAATACTATAAGCTCCGGAGTAATCCCTGCCTTGCGGCCGGTGCGATCGGGAAAAGCAGTGCAGATGAAATGAACATCTGGACAAGAGAACAGTTCGATTACTTCCTGACATTTGAAAAGAAAAGCGCATACAGGATGGCATTCAGCCTCATGTTCTATGGCGGGCTTCGGTCTGCAGAGGTTCTAGCCATTACTCCGGCAGATATCCTGCCGGACTGCTCCGTATCCATTAATAAGAACTTTGTGGTGATAAAAGGCGAACAATACTTCCAGACACCAAAAACTGAAAAGAGCAAACGTGTCGTGAATATTCCTCAATCGTTGTACAAAGAGCTTCAAGACTATGTTGCAAGTATGGCCATAGAGCCGGATGAACGCATCTTCTACTTCCAGAAGTCCGGAATGCGGTCAGAATTTAAACGTGCAACTGCCAGATCTGGTCTTCCAGAGATCAGGATCCATGATCTTCGCCATTCCCACGCAAGTATGCTGATTGACATGAAGTTTTCTATCAAAGAGATTTCGGACCGGCTTGGACATGAATCACCGGAAACAACCTGGAAAGTTTATGCTCATTTGTACCCAGGAAAAGACAGGAAGCTTGCTGACGCTCTCAATGAAGTAAGAGCCACAAATGATAATGCAGAAGATAAAAACATATGAAACGTACAGTATCATATAATAACAAAAAATCCCCAAAAATAAGACACTTTCTCCCCATTAACATCACCGTAGCATCACGGACAAAAATAAAATCCCGGAAACCCTTGTAAATAAAGGGTTTCTGGGATTTTGCTCATTATTCAAACTCCTTTGCGGACTGCGTTTCATAGCACGCAAGGCATATAATTAGACGCTTTACAATCGAACTTTTGTTTGAAAATTTATATTTTCCGTACCGTTCGTGAAGAGATAAACTCCAAAATAACTCCATTCTACTCTTTGTTATTTTGTTGTTCTTCTCTTGCGTAGAGGAGATCCAATGCCTGACACACAACACCACTCATACTCTGATAATGTCGCTCTGCATACTCGACAAGCCTCTGCTTTTGCTCCGGAGTCACCCGTACTCGTATGTTTTCTTCTTTACCATCTTTTGGTGTTTTTCTTGCCAAACATATCACTTCCCTTCCACAAGTATAGTTTACTACTGATTACTACAAAATGTCAATCTATTTTTCATCTTTTTTATATTCGCCAAGTGCCTGTTCAAGTTTTCGATAATCGCAATGGTAAGGAAGAACTTTATTCTTTCTAATCTGTTTTTCATATATTTTTGTTGCTTTTTTTGCAATATCATCTGCTATCTCTTTTAAAAAGTTATATTCCTTAATCATAAGAAATGTTCTTTGATTATCACTCCTTGATCCACTACTGCTGATATTAAATTTCACTTCTGTGTATACGGTATTATCTACCGGAAACATTTTTCTCATATCCAATACTGAAAGTATACGTTGTCTTGCATTTCTCTGATCTTCAGGCTCTATTTTTCTCAAAATTTCCTGATTTTTCACTTCAACAATAATATCATCTCTATCTACTGGATCCTTTTTGATGTCTATAACTTCATAAACTCTATACCAATTAGCAGTCACATCTGCCCATCCCTTATGTTTTTCTTTTGCAGATGTTAATGGAATTACATACTTCATTCCGTCATTGTTC
This sequence comes from Blautia sp. MSK.18.38, assembly GCF_024460535.1. Classification (NCBI taxonomy): domain Bacteria; kingdom Bacillati; phylum Bacillota; class Clostridia; order Lachnospirales; family Lachnospiraceae; genus Blautia; species Blautia sp. MSK.18.38. The sequence continues at coordinate 234,793 of NZ_JANFYP010000001.1, forward strand.
AATAAAATCCCCAGGTGAGGTTTCAATCTATAATTTTCATCTTCTTTATTGAAAAAGATTTCAGAATCTATTCCATTTAAATATTCCATATAGTCTACATCAATGTAAACGAATTGTACTTTATCAAAATTCATATGTATCCCCTAAAAAAAATAGGAAGCTGTCGCTTCCTTTATCGTTCCACACTTCAACGCCTTTGGTAGTGGTACACCAACCTATATAGTTCTGCATTTCAACGCCTTTGGTAGCAGCACACCAACCTATATCGTTCCACATTTCAACGTCCTCGGTAGTGGCACACCCAACACAAGTGTTGATTCTTTTAATATAGCCAGTATATCATAAGCACCAACTTCTTGTATAATTATAATATGATAAAAACCTCGATTTGTCAATATACTTTCATCTTTACTTTAGTAAGTCTTTTATTGATTTATAATAACCAGATATCCCTTATCCTATTCTTCTATCTCCAGTATAAATTCCTCTGGATTGTCTATAATATTATACGTTCCATCACTCTCCTCCGGCAAGTAAGAAAATGCAAACATCTGCTTTCCCTTCTCTGCCTGCCGCTTTGAGGCATACACAATCACATATAACACATTCGGAATCGACTGGTCATAGCTGAACCGCACGCTTTTAAATGAATTTTCCCTGCAGCATTTTACAATTTTTTCTGCACAGGCTTTCTGATCCGCCACATACAGTTTATTTAGCACTACTGTCAAACGCTCTTCATGGTAATTGTCCGCTGTCATTGCATAGGAACCATACACATCCATATCTCTTCCAAACTGCAAATATCCCAGACAACCACCTGTAATCATTATTATACCGATTATCAAATAGATAAACCACCTTTTTTTCATCTTTCTTCTCCTTCGCCCTCCCCTGTATCATAATACAAGTGTATGACGGAACAGCTTATTTTTCAATACAGTTGTATTTATAATTTTAGGAAAAGACGAGGTGTCGTTATGATTGTATATATGGATTTGGAAAATCTGCTTAAAGAAAAGAATATCAGCAAAAATAAGCTATGTGAAGCCTGCAATTTACAGCGTACACAGCTTAACAACTACTGTAAAAATAAAGTGTCCAGAATTGATTTCTCAATTCTTGCAAAACTCTGTGAATTTCTGGATTGCACACCGAATGATATACTGAAATTAAAGTAGGGCATTGGATTTCTCCAGTGCCCCTTTTGATAATTTGATATTCAATTACGTTTATTTATTGCCATTATGATCAGACGGCAATCTCACTTCTCCTGAGCGTCTTTTCATAATAGAATTTTGTGTCTCCATCAGTGTTGGGATATAATCATTTTCCTGCAGAAAATCACCAGCCGCTTCCGCATAAGATTCATAGCCAGCTGCTTTCATTCTCTTCAACATTTTTGCTAAAGCACTGTTCTTGTTCCTGCTTACCTGGCGGGTGCTGATTCCAAGTTCTTCTGCTGTTTCTTTCAGCTGTTTTCCCATGATGAAATAATCACTCACGATTTTCTTTTCATTCTCTGTCAGAACACTGAACAGCTCCTTGAAAAAGATCTCATTTGTAATATCAGCTACAATATTCTGATCTCTGTCAGCAATAAAATCCGTTGCACTACTGATTTCCGACTGTAACCCACAGAATAATACGGTATTATTTCTCCGATGCTGCTGATGAAACATATAATGTTCCTTATTGTAAGAAGTATTGAGAACTTCCAGTTCCTCTGCTGTCACGTTGTCATATTTCACTTTCTGGTATCTGTCATAAAATGTATATTCTCTTTCTTCCATGATTGTTCCTCCGATTTGTCGATTAAATTGATTTGCAACAAATCGAAGGTCATGGATATCTGGCATAGTGCCAGCCTTTTGCCTGCATTTCGATATGCCTTTCCCTTCCGGCATTTATGCCGAAAACGAAACAACATAACAAATATGTAACCTCATTTTGGGCATAAAAAAAGGCCATACCCTTCCGGGCACAGCCATACGCCTAAATATTTGAGAAAAGAAAAACCTCCGCAAACAACTGTCTGCGAAGGTCTATTTCTCTCAGCATATCAAGTTTAGCATATTGATTTTTTCAAGTCAGTACCAGCACTCTTTCATTTATCTTCCATTTTAGTACCAATACGGTTTCACTTATGTTTCACTTCCCTCTGTAAGATTATTAGTCCATAATAATTTAGAATATGTAATTTCTGCTTCCTTAAAATATCTATAGTAAGTGGTTCTTGACATATCAAACATTTCCGCAACCACCTTGTGTCCATTATTGAACCCCGAAAAGTAAAACTGATATAGCATGTCATAATATATCGCACCTTTCCCTGGATATTTGCGAAGCCATTGTAAACACAGCTCCATTCTATGTAGCAACGTGGCTGTAGCACGCACTTCAACCAATTTATTTTCAAGATATTTTCCATTGAGCATTAAATCTTCTCCCAAAACAGAATCAATAAGATTTTCTATAGACTTCATATCACTGTCAAAAAGTTCATCTTCCACTTCCTGTGTTCTAACCATCACTGCAAATTTCGCCATCTGGTAAGATTTTAGTAATACTTTGGTCTTGCGTAACATTTCTTCCATGATCGTACCTCCTTATTATCCTAAGACACTTTCATGGGGCCCCTTTGATATTTATAGTGTATCACGAATACATACCCTATTCCAGAACATGTTCATTTATTTTTATACCTTATTCAAGGTATTGTTTTATTCCTGTATCAGGTATATAGTTTTATTATAAGGTATTTCATGGAGGTGCATAATAATGAATCAGCCACAAAAAAATAATTCCCAAACCACCGATATTCGTCAGAAACATATAAATGCAATACGTCAAAGATTAAAGCAGAAGCGAGAAGAATATTGTAAAACACGTTCAGATAAAAATATACTTGGACCTGGTGCAATCCATAATTATTTAAAAGAAAACTACCATGTCTACACAAGCCAAACAACTATACAGAACTTTTTTTCCAATAGTGACGGTATTCAAAAAATTGATATTTCCGCTGTTCTCGCAATGTGCGATTGGTGGGGATGTGATCCAGGCGAAATATTAGCTTTTCCTGATCAGTCTTCTTTCTCCACAAGTAACAGTTATAAGCAAACACCACATCAACAGTTGTTATTGGATACCAGTTATAATGGAAAATTTCATTGTTATTTTTTCAAAATCTCCGGAACTGATTCTTCATTTAACACACCATATCCTTACTCCCTGAAGAAAAGGGAAGATTTAATCAAAGGTACAATTACCTTTAATATTGATCCCGACAATGGCTCAAAAGCTTATTTTGAATACAAACAACTTGTTCATCAGTTTCAAAAACCTGACGAAATAAAAGTCAAACGCTGTACTTGCTTTCCAATGGAATCTACACTGAATCATAATATATATTTGGACTTTGTCGATCAGGACGGACGTTTCTACTACATTTTTTTCAATCATCAAGTGTTTATAAATGGTCCCTTGTATTTTAGGATTGGTGGTATGATAACAGAATCATCAGAGCATGATAATGGTCCATTTTTCCAAAAAATAGTTCTTTTTCACGAAAGACCTGACGATTCACAAGATGACTTAATTCGCGGATTACTTAATACAAACCCATACAATTACTTATTGGATGAACGAGAACTTGAGCGACTTGCGGCAACTGATACTGATATCAAAAAATTCTGGGATAATTATAAAGATTTGCTTGCTCCTCGTAAAAGAGAAATCTATTTTTTTAACGAAACCTTAATTACCAAAGAATCTGGATATCTTAGTGAATATGATGCAAAAAAGACGCTCATTAAATTACGCCACCACAGTTACTCTCAAAACCAAATCATCATTGGTCGTGATGAAGATGCTCACCGAATAGCCCGACGAATGCAAAATCCGAAAGACATTGAGCATGATGATTACCAATAAACGGTAACAGGCACATTATTGTGCCTGTGCCTTTCTGGCTACTCCCCAAAGCATCGCTGCATACAAACGAATGGCTTTTTTCCTCTTTCTGTAGTATGTTGTATATGGCATATCTTCTAGCATCATCATAACATCTTCATTCGTATTCTTGAACGAATCAAAGTACCTGTATCGCAATAGCCGATAAAATAATTCTCCATCATCCGGGTATCTTTTTACAATTAGCAGTGCATCTTCCATTATTTCGAGTAAACACAAATTGAAATTATTTGATGCAAGTCGTTCTTGAATTCTCCTCTTTTCTATTGTGGAATCAAAATCAAGTATGTTGTTCAATAATAGAGTTAGATTCTTTCTATCCTCTATATAAAGTTCTTCATCTATTTCCTCAAGATTTCTATACACACGAAACTTTACCTTCCGATATAAATCCAGTAACATTTCCGCATTTTTATACATTTCATCTGTTACCTGTTCCACTTCATCTAATACTCCAAACAAGTTCTGCATAATTGTCCTCCTTCCCGACCGCTTCCGCAGCCAGACCAATCATTGTATTGTTTATTCCATTCACAGTCTGTCACTGTCCTAACATCTCTTCATGCAGATTCCGCAGAAATATCCGCTGTGGGATAACTTCTATTTCTGGCTGACCGGCAACTGTATGATCTCTTGAAAGCAATCGGTTCTCACGGGAAAGGATGTATCCCCGACTGCTGATGTTCTCATCGAATATCTATCTCTCCAAAGGGGCCCTGATTCAGGGCTCCCTTTTAGGACGCCGTTATTTACGTTCCATAAACCATTTATAATTTTCTTCATAGGTCAGATGACAGATTTTCCCGCCCACCTGACATGTATAACGATATCCGGTTCCGCCAGCTTTTCGACTGGCACAACGTTCCGGTTTTGAAACCTTATCAATCGCATACTTACGTCCATCTTCCCAGACAAACGCTGTAGGGATCAATTCTCCTTCCCGGCTGAATACCGCCAGGACATCTACATACACTTTAGCTGTCATTACAAAACACCTGCTCTCTCCTATCCATGAAAATATGCTTGTGGATGAACTGTGTGTTCCTTAGCATTCAGCTGTGCCAGTATCTTATCTTGATACATAAATGCTCTCTGAATACTCTGATAACCGAATCTTCCACGGATCTCATCTACCACCTGGTCCATTTTTTTGATTTTTTCTCTTTTCGTTTCATCCATAAATAAATCAAGCTGATAAGGCATCTCTTCCGACACCAGATCACATCCTCGAACACCAAGACTACGAATCGGATGTTCCCAGTTATAATTTTTCTGAAATAACTCAAATGCTGTTCTGACAATTTCTTCTGTAAGGTTACTTGCCCTGTCCAACTTGCACTGTCTCGTGAAATGATACAGTCCATTATCCCGAATCGAGATTTCTACTGTCCTGCACTGAAAACCATTTTCACGAAGCCTGGCTCCTACACTTTCTGAAAGCGCCATCAAAATAATCTTCACATCCAATTCACTAACAAGATCTCTTGGTGTTGTTGTGCTGTTCCCGATAGACTTGATGGGTGCTTTATATCCTTCTACTGAAACTGGAGTCTCATCCCATCCATTTGCAAAGGTATGAAGTACCAATCCCATCTTTCCAAGATATGTTTCTAATATAGAAGGTTCTGCTCCTGCCAGATCTCCGATTGTACAAATGCCTAGTTTCTTCATCGTCCGTTCAGTGCTTCGTCCTACCATGAGTAAGTCTCCTACTGGAAGTTTCCATGCAATATCCTTGTAATTGTCTTTGGAAAACTCTGTGATGGCATCTGGCTTTTTATAATCAGAACCGAGCTTTGCAAATATCTTATTCCAGGAAACACCAATACTTACAGTAACGCCCAGTTCATATTTAATCCGTCTGCTGATTTCTTTCGCAATCTTCATTCCGTCTCCCTTGATAGAAGTACTGGCAGTCACATCCAGCCAGCTTTCATCAATCCCAAATGGTTCTCTCTGATCCGTGTATTCACTGTAAATCTCCTGTGCCATTCTGGAAAACCTCAAATAAAGATCCATGCGAGGTGGTACAAAAATTATTTCCGGGCAAACCTGCCTTGCCTGCCACAATGCCATACCTGTTTTTACTCCGGCTCGCTTTGCAATATAATTCGCAGTCAGCACAATTCCATGTCTTGCCTCCGGATCACCACCGACTGCCATCGGCTTCCCGGCAAGTTCTGGATAATGCAGCATCTCGACACTTGCATAAAAACAATTCATATCTGAATGGAGAATTGTCCTGCTCATAACATTCACCTACCAGTCTTAAAAATCATAATAAAAGTTCTTTGCTTCATATTGACTTTGTGAAGTTTTTGAATTATAATTTCTACTAACTTCACGAACATTTGTTTGTATTTTATACGTGATAATGAACTCTGTCAATAGTTTTTATAAAGTTGATGAAGTTACGATTTCAAAAACTTGGAAAGGATCCCACTATGAATTTTTCAGACAAGATTAAATTTCAACGAGAACAGAATCATCTGACACAGAAAGAACTTGCAGAACTGGTCGGCGTATCCCAGCGTGCGATTGCAGCTTATGAAAGTTCCGGCACTATCGCACGAATCTCTACTATGAGAAAACTCGCTCATGCATTAAATGTCTCTTACGATTATTTAAAACATGATGAGATCACAGATCCTTCTTATGGAATTGAAAAAATGGATTATATTGATGAAGTCAATGGACAGCTTGGTGAAAAAGGAGCCAGAGACATCAATGAGATTCTCGAAGCTAACCGTGCTCTTTTCGCTGGTGGCGAACTTGACGAAGAAGCAAAAGATGCTTTCTATCAGGCTGTAACCAAAGCATATCTTTCCTGTAAGATGGAAGCTAAAAAGACATTTGGACGGAAAAAGAAAAACACTGAAACGGAAAGTGATTCATAGATGTCCGTATTTTCGTACAGCACTTTTGCTACTCTATACTTGCAGCAAACTATCTTATGAAATATCGAGGTGTTTTTATGAGTTCAAAATATATAAGAGACACTGTTAATAAAGTAAAAGCAAAATATCAGGAAAGTGATCCGTATCGTCTTGCAGCTGCTATGCATATTATTGTTAAGAAGCTTCCTCTTGGAACTGATCCAAACTGTTGTAAAGGCTTCTGTATGCGGGAATGTCGAAAGACCTGCATCGTCATTAACAGCGATCTGCCGGAAATCATACAACAGATTATCCTGATCCACGAGATTGGGCACGCACTCCTTCATCAGCAAACCCTTCAGATCAAGTGTTTTCATGATTTTGAATTATTCGATGGAGTGTCACAATGTGAATATGAAGCGAATTGCTTTTCCGCTGATTATCTTCTGGAAGATGAAGATGTCCTGGAAATGCTTAACGCTGATATGTCCTTTTTCCAGGCTGCAGCTGAACTGAAAGTTCCACCGGAACTTCTTGATTTCAAATTCCGAATGATGAAACGTAGCGGCGTTCAGATTGTAGATTCTCCGATTACTTCCAACAGTGACTTTTTAAAAGATATCCCTACTTCGGGAATTATAGAAAATTACTAAATATGCTATTTTTTGAAAAAGGAGATTTTTGAAAATGATCAACTTAAATAAACGTAGAATAGATTTTGGAAAAGGGGATGTAGGCATTGGTGTCATCGGAAACACTATAGATTCCGCACAACTGGCATTTTATAATCAGAGTGCACGTCCCATCCATATACTCAAGAATCCAGATCAGAATCCTGGGTTCGAACCCATGGAATTTAAAGAAGAACCTTTTATCATGAGCTTTTCCAATCCAGAAAGCATTGATGCAGTTATTTCAATTTTACAACGTGCCAAATATATTAATTTCACTTCCAAAAGCGAACAGCAAAAAACAGAATAAATAAATGATATATCTTATAAAGAATGGCTGTCTTTTCTCCAATGATCCGGCAGCCATTTCTCATGTAATTCTTTAATACAAATCTCCCACATATCCATCCGCTTCCAAATGCATATAGCACTCATCCACCTGCTCTGATTCCAGAATCTGCAAAACGTGTTCCATACCTGTAGCAAGTTCTCTTGTTTTTAACTCTTCCAGCGGAATCCAATAAACGCTTCCTTCCTCAGAACTCTTCAATTCTCCGGTAAACTTATCCGCTTTATACAGGGTAATGACATAGTGCACACCACTCTTATGCCAATGATACAATCCTCCAAGCTTCGGTGCTTCAATCGTAAGTCCTGTTTCTTCCCAAACTTCACGAATCATAGATTTCTGAAAAATCTCATTCGCTTCTACGTGACCACCTGGGAAAGTCGTACCGGTATAGCTATCATCCACTTTATCCAGAGCCAGTACGTTTCCTTTATCATCCTGAATCATACACATATTCATAAAACAGACCTTCTCAATCCGACTCTCTTCTTTTTCATTCAGAGATTTTCTGACACGTTTGTTGATATCCGATCGTTTGGATTTATAATGCTTAAAGACCTCTCCATATGGAATCCAAATTTCAGCATCTTCGATTTTTTCATAGACAGTATCCACTACTTCTTCCAAATGTTTGTCATTCGGAAAAGTGTATTTTTTCATATAATAATCTCTGGTTGCCTGAAACATCCATTCCGCAATCTTTTCTTTCTGTTTCATTTTTAACTGGGAGTACTTCTTATTCGTTTGCAGTAGTCTCCCATCTATCATCTTATGGTTTTTCCGTGACATCGGTTTGACCTCTTTTCTTCTTTCTCATTCAGATTTTACTATACCACAGAATCAGGCCTGCGTCATACTTCTGAGCTTCGATGTCCTCTTTTTCTTCTCTCAGTACCTTATTTATAGAGGGATCTTTTTTTAAGACTCTCTTCCGGCGGCTGTGCCACCGGTAAATAGCAAGGACAGGAAGTGAGGATACACTTCCGAAAAATCCCAATTTAGGGTACCCTGCCCTAAATTGAAAAAGCGCTGAAAGCAACGATACTACTGCCCTCGCAGAAAGGAGAACACGCCAATGGCTGAAAGAAAGCGAAACAAAGAAATCCATTTTTATGTCACCGAAGAAGAACGGAAGCTTATCCGCAGAAAGATGATAGAATCAAAGACCAAAAACATGGGAGCTTATCTGCGTAAAATGGCAATCGACGGTTACATCGTCAACACCGATACCACTCCGCTGAAGAAACAGTATGAGGAAATGCACAAGATTGGCGTAAATATCAACCAGATTGCGAAGAAGGTGAATACCACCGGAGATCTATATCCGGAAGAAATGCAAGAACTGAAAGAGATGGTGAAAGAACTATGGCGTATATTAAGATCTTCCCCATTAAAGTAACAGACAAGAAAGCTCTGGACTATATCACGAATCCAGATAAAACTGATGAAAAACTGCTTGTTTCCAGTTTTGGCTGTTCTCCTGAAACAGCTGATCTGGAATTTGCCATGACAAGAGAACATGCAAAAAAGAACGGAATGGATAAAGGCGATAACCTGGCATTTCATCTGATCCAGTCTTTTAAGCCTGGTGAAACAGATGCAGAAACCGCCCATCGCTTAGGACAACAATTTGCAGATGAAGTACTGAAAAGAAAATATGAATACGTGATCAGCACTCATGTTGACAAAAACCATATCCATAACCACATCATCTTTAATGCAGCAAGTTTTGTTGATCATCATAAGTATGTTTCCAATAAGCGGAGCTACCATAAAATCTGTCGGATCAGTAATCGTGTCTGCTATGAAAATGGACTTGCCACCAGTATGCCAACTGGAGAAAAAGGAAAAAGCTATAAAGAGAACATGGAATATCATCGTGGCACGAGTTGGAAAGCCAAGCTACGTGTCGCAGTTGATAAGGCAATCTGGACTTCCATCAACTATGAGGAATTTCTACAAAAAATGCAGTTAGCCGGATATGAAGTTCGACAGGGAAAACATCTATCCTTCCGTGCACCGGAGCAGAAGAATTTCACTTATATGAAATCTCTTGGAAGTTATTATAGTGAAGAAAATGTCCGTATCCGTCTGGCTAAAAACCGTAGCAAAGTGAAAACTCCAAAGCATTTGTCCAGAGAAGCTCGCCTATATATCAATATCTCCACGTATGTTACGACCGGCAATCGAGAAGGATTTGAACGATGGGCAAAACTCAATAATCTGAAAGAGGCTGCTCGTACCTTCAACTATCTTTCCGAAAATAACCTGCTAAATTATGAAGATTTCCAACAGCATCTTTCTGATGTTGATGCTTCTGTTAAATCGGCTGAGCAGAGAATAGTACAAATCAACAGTGAACTGAGCACGCAGAAAATCATTCAAAAACACTGTGATTCTTACCGGCTTTGTCGTAAAGTGATTGAAGATTGCAAATCTGCCAAAAATCCAAAAGCATACCGGACCAAACATCAGGCAGAATACCAGCTCCACGATTCACTAAAAAAAGAGCTTCAGGATCTCGGTGTTACCAAAATCCCAAGCTCTAATAAAATCCAGAAGAGGATAGAAAATCTTGAATCTGAACAGGTTGCTACGGTCCGAGAAAAACAGGAACTGCAGAAAAAGCAAAAGACACTGGATATCATTAGACAAAATTTTACAGCACTGCTCAGTGCTCCGGAGATGCAAATTCCTGTATCAGGAAAAGAGCCAACTCTTTAAAACGAAGAGGTACCTACATAACGGTGCCTCTTCGTTTAATTACATACGTATCCATAGGTGATATCCTTTCTTAAAAATCCAAATATTAATGCAAAATCTACTCTTTACTTACTACCCTTCACTTATTTTCATACAGCATTCTCTCAAAATACTTATAATATCGTGACTTCTAATATTCTTTATTCCAGTCAATTCACATTTCCCGCATATATGATATGCCATCTCACTAATTGTGGTCTCAATATCATTTGAAAAGCATGAGAAAGTCTTTTGCAGTTCCATTTGTTCGTATAGATAAGTTTCTAAGTGTTTCACAGTTGCTAGTGCACCATTACTATCAACTGATATGTCTAGCCCAAAAACTTCACTTCCAAATCTACAAATTGCATCTATCGTCTCATTACATATAATGTGCCTCAACCATTTAGGCACTATAACCGCCATACCAAAGGAATGTGGTATATCATAATATCCCGACACTTCATGTTCTATTGCATGACAAATCGGTGTTCGTCCTGTTCCATTTTCCAAAAAACCATTCAACGCCCAGGATGCAATCCAACACAAATTAGCTCTAGCCTCATAATCCATTGGAGACTTTTTTAAAACAAGAGAATACCTTATGACATTTCGCATCAAGCACTCCATAACTTCAATATTCATCTGCATTTTGGTGCCTCTAGTAAAATATGTATTCTCCATTATATGAAAAATAATATCTGCACAACCAGCCAATGTATATTTAATATCCTGTGTGTAAGTAAACTCTGGAACAATAAAGGAAGCTTTCGGGTACAATAAGGAATGACCAAAACTGATTTTTGCTTTTTTTTCAGGAATAGAAATAAGCCCACCACAATTCATTTCAGATCCTGTAGACAAAGTTGTTGGTATTGTGACGACTGGCAAAACATTTTCTATCCTGACCTCTCTATTCAGTAAATCTTCACAGGTTTCCTCAGTACAAGCTATTGCAGATACTGCCTTGGCGCAATCCATAACGGAACCTCCACCCATCGCAAGTAACAATTTAATCTTTGATTTTCTACACAACTGAGCAATCCGATCAACAACATAAGCACGTGGATTTGCCATTATCCCACAACATTCTATTGTTTCTACATCTTCACTATTCAAAATGTTTATGATTTCATCGTAATAACTTGAATTTCTACGAAAAGAATCACTATACAGTACCAATACTTTCTCGCCATACTGTTTGATTACGGTAGGAAGGTGACATAATTCATCCTTACCAAAAAACACACGGACAGGGTTATGAAATTCAAACTGATACAAGCTTAGCCCCCCTTTAATCATATAAATGATATAATTCATACGCTGCACGCACCAAATACAGCGATTCTTTATTATGAAGAAATTCTGTTCTCAGCGAACAATCACGTAAACGGAACCTATCTAATGCATCGGCATCCTTTATAATACCAAGCAACATTTTCCCATAATTAATATTATCCATTGAATTTGTCCATTCCAGCCATACTTTCTCAAATGCCTCATCCCTGAGTGAATGAGCAGTAATGATTGCCCCATATACATTACTTTTTTCTGAAGTGTTTCTGAAATATTGACTATATAGTATTGCTCCTCGTAAACCATGATTTTCATCTTCCCCATCGTTTATTCTCCCTATATCATGGTATTTGGCAATTTCTAGAACATCGCGGATTATTTCCAAAGGAAACTCTTTTATACAAGCCAGATAGTAAGCAAAAATACATACTCTACTTATATGTTTTTCACCATGCACTTGGCTTTTATAAAGCAAGGAATTAACTAAAAGGTTCATTTCTTCTATAAACAAATTGTATGTAGAGGTTCTTTTTATCTCACTTAATAAATGCTCTGCCGAACATTGGGATATTTCCGTCAGATGAGGATAATACTTATCTCGAACTTCAAGATAAAATTCCTCACCAACAGATTTACTTTGCCCATTAAATATATGTTCGAAAAATTTATTTTTAAACTGATTCATTGCAATATTTCCCCTTGGCTTCCAATTTGTATTCCCGGCGGTATAGAATATGGGTTCATTTCTGCAATACCCATGCAGTATCTGCAATAATCCTTATATACTTTCGTTGATATTGCAGTTGCAATTTTCGCTTTTGCACAAACCCCAGTTCCAATTTTCTTTATGTCTATGTGCTCCCATGGATTTTTTTCCACACCGTATACTTCTTTTGTTGTAATTCCCCGTGGACACACAGTGAGTTCCCCATTACTCAGAGTATGACAAGATTTCAAAGCACATTCAGTGTAAATCATCTCTGAAGTTCTACAAGGAATGATTTTCTGGTTGGGACCACTCAATTTTTTCCATCTCATTTCTTCAAACACACTATGTCGAAGCAATGTACATCTTATTCCCGCTGTTGTTAACTTATCATAAAACTCTTGTGCACGAGTCTCTCGCCCTGGATAAACATCAATTCTAACATCAAGTTTATTATTAAGTTTTCTCAGTGAATTCATCATCATATCATTCGGCATGATCGTACCATTCGTGATTAGTTTTCCATCTTTAATATTTTTTGATTCTGCAACAAAATCAATAAGTTTATATAAATCAGGATTAGTAAATGGTTCACCTCCTAATATTGAAAAGAAATCAACATCACACAATTCAAATAGTATTTTGCAATCCTCGATTAAAGAATCCACATCATATATAGACGGTTTGATGTAAGGAATCATATGGCAACAGTCTCTACACTTTAATGTACAAGTTTGACCTACCCATACCTCTAAAAAAGATAGTTTTACCTTTCTATTTCGATATTTAATTAGATTTTCAAGAAATAGTTTTCTATATTTCAAATTTTTCATATTCATTGCTCTTTACCTGTACTCCCGGAACCACATAATATGGATTAAATGCTGTAAGTCCTAGACAATATTTACAATAATCTTTATATAAAGAATCTTCAAAACATGTTGCAATTCTTGCCCTAGCCTCTACATCATTTTTCAATTCACGTATATTAACGTGTTCAAATGGGTTCTTTTCAAGAGAAAACACCTCTTCAGTTGTTATTCCCCTAGGACATGCTGTTAATTCTCCATCACACATAGTGTAACAATGTCTGACAGTACAATCACTATAAATCATTTCCGACATTGATTCACAGATTTTCATCTGCATTGGACTGGAAACATGCTTCCAGTTTGATTTCTTATCCCCTCGGTAAAACTGTATATGGTTTCGGATTTCATTTTCTTCCAGAATCTTTATGAATTTAGCCGTCTTATCCGCCTGTCCAGGATAGACATCCACTCTAATCTCTAATTTACCTTTCATCCGTCGCAATGCGTCTATCGTCCGCTCTTCCGGAACAACCGTTCCATTAGTAACAATTTTTCCATCTTTAATATCTGCAGATTCAGTCACAAAATCTATCAACTCAAATAGGTTTTTGCAACAAAATGGTTCTCCGCCTGCAATAGAAAAGTAATTTATGCTACATAGTTCCAGAAGCCTTTTACAATCACTAATTAATCTCGACACTTCTAATTTTTTCTGCTTGATATATGGAATCATGTGCAGACAGTCGCGGCACCTCAGATTACAAGTTTTTCCAACCCACACTTCCAAAAAATCTAGTTCGACTTTACTATTTTTGTATTTTTTTAAATTTTTCTTGTATATCTTCTGATATTTTGCATTTTTTTCTGAAGATAATTCTTTCATGGCTTTTACTCCTTGACAACTAGCTAGATTCTTACAATTTTTCCACTTAATACCAACGACAGCAATACTTCATTCAAACAATTAGCATCCATTTTTTTGAGATATGTCTCTCCGAGAGTGATTTCATCAACTACACCCGTATTATAATAAAATTGATGCTTAGTCCAGTCATTTATAGATACTGCCCGTAGGGAAATGCCATCACACGAAACTTTATTCTTTCGCGAAATCCATTCATGCCCGAAAAATATTTCTGCTCTTCCATTGTTTAAGACATAATCAATTACTGGTTCAAATTCATCCAAAGATACCCTATACAAATAAATATCTTTCTTTAATACAACTATTTCTTCTTCTACTGATTGAACTGGATTCCGCGAATAGATGCATATATTTCCATTTTTCATAACATGCATTCCACCTGCAACAGCACGGCCGATATAGAGAATTAGTTGATCATAATCGCTTACTGAAAACACACCATCAACCACCTCATTACAGTACATATTCTCTTTCTGTACAGATGCTTTCAATTCTGATAATCCACTTATCGAATTAACATGATAGGCATACGGTTTCATTGCCCTAAGTAATTCTTCTTTAAATTGTTTGATTTGCTTCAGATTAGCATCAGCACGTGCATACACTATTTTCATCATTTCATCTAGTGTTTTTTTTTCATCCTCACCGAGCAATACTCTTACATACTTTGTTGCTTCATCTTCAATTCTAATCAAAGTTTCTTTTCTGTCTGGCTTGATCTTGAGTTCGGCAAGATAACGTTCATATGCGAAGCATGCATCAATATATTCTCTTTCTTGCTTTGACCAAACTTCATTAATTCGATAATTCATATCATCTAACAATTGTAAGATTGTCTGCTTTTTTTCTTGAAGAGAATTCTTTATTTCATGCAATATACATACATCTGATTTCATATGCTCCAGTCCTGAATAGTTGTATTATTCTTATCCGGTAAACGCTCCCATTCAGTCCAATTCCCCTTAGGTGCACAATAGCGGCACATATCAAAAGGTGTGTGCATTCTTTTTATGATTTCCTGTGCTGTTAATCCCTCTTCCATTAAATCAATCTTCCCTGTTTCTTCTATTGCAAGATTAAATTTATCCGAAAGATAATGTATCACAAATGGTACATAACAAGTTGCAATCTTAGTACCATACATAGTTGCACAGCTGCCTTTCCAATGACAGCGATAAAAGTTTTCGTCAATATCGGAATCTCCTAATGCATTGTAAATTTTCTGAAACTCCAGGACAGCTTCTGTCACAATATAACGTATACCTGTTTTGGATAGAAAACGATTGATTTCATCAATAGAGTGCTTTAAAGAAATATACTGAGTCACAATAAATGTAACATCATTATCGATAATCGTCTGTATCAGTTGGTCACTCATTTTTGTCACAAGTATTCCGTTTGAAATTAAACGAATGTCTGTATATGGATAAACATTTCTGATTAAGCGAATATATTTATCCAATTCTGGATTCAACAGTGGTTCTCCTCCGATAATGCGAAACTTCTTAATATGAGGAAAAAAGTTTTTCAACTGTTTGATTCCCTCTTCGAATTCCTGATAACAAGGAAAATCGCATGTTTCTACCAAACCGCAAAACATCGAACAGTTCTTACAATTCAGATTACAATGCTCTGCAGCATGAATCTCCATGGTTTCAAGTTCTGTTCTTTCTGTATAAAGACAGATTTTAGCTATTTTTTCACCATCTGACAGTTCGCCTTTTAATGTTTCAATTGGCGCATATAATAAATTGTCCAAATCAATTCCATATGCAGATATCATTTTTTCAGCTCTATAATTCAGCTGTTCGTCCAAAGAAGGTACAATAAACTTTTCTATACTACCAGCTTCAAACATAACAGCTCCTTTTCCAGATGAAACAATAGGAGCCTCTTTATATCTTAAATCCCATTTACAGTTATTATCCTCAATAATGCATACTATGTTATATCCATTTCGATGAAGTAAGTCATATAGGATGCGACTTTCATCCCCCCATGTAATGATTGCAACATTCATTATTCACCATCCCCCATTTCTTCAAGGTATTTATCAATGGCATGTGCCGCCTCATTTAACTGCATGATATACGCGCTATCATAATCAAGCAATTTACTTCTATTCATTTGAATTTGAACGCCTGCTTTGAGACACATTCGGTTAAAAATACAAATTTCTGGACTTTGCTTTTGCATATTACCAGTTAACATATGATTTGCAGCAAAACAAATTCTACAAAAACGAATCAACTTGCATCCATAACATATGTTTTCTTCTGTAAACACAAAATCACTGGTTTTCATTTTTTTGTACTCAGCTGCTTTTGCTTCGGAACCCATTGTAAATTCAGTAAACCCATGACAAGGTGCATATTTCCCCGACGCATCATAACACTCTAACGGATCGTCTATTTCCAGACAATATCGAAATGAGCCATCTAACGGAAGGAAAAAATCCTGTAAATGATACCTCAGTAAAAGACAAACTCTTTCCTGTGGCTGTTCTGAATAGTATTCAATGAGTTTATCAAGTTCTCTGTCTAAGAGAGGAATGCTTTTTTCCAAATTCCAGTCTGTTGCCCATTCAAATGCATTGCAAACATCGAACCCTTGCTCTTGAAGCCATATTGTTCCCTCTGCAAGATGAGCAATTGTCTTTTCATTAATTGTCATACTGACTGGACAATGTTTCCAGGTCTGCTTAAAAAAATCAATATCAATTTTTTTGAAACTTCCCTCACCATTTATTAGTTTTCTGTTTTCATCGTTCTGATCCTGCTTTCCATCGATGCTCAACATTAGTTCGTATCGATCCACTCTATCTTTCAGCCAATCCTGGATTTCTCCATGTACCAGAGTACCGTTTGTAATTGCCCGGAATAAAACAGGAATATGATTGTAATTCTCAATCACATAATCATCAATTTTCTTCATCAACGGAAAATTAATAAATGGTTCTCCACCATGTAATTCTATGACCATACTCTCATATCCACTCATGTCTAAATATGCATGATCAATAATTCTTTTTGCAGTTTCAAAACTCATACTTTTTCCGTTTTTATTTTTTTCATAGCAATACTTGCAACGAAGATTACAGCTTTCTGTAATAATCAGCATTATTTTTTTATGATTTGCTAGCCATTTCATTTACAATCACCTTCATATATTATTAACAATTTTAATCTGCGAGTGTTCCGATTGGATGCCATCGTGGCAATAAAACCGGATCCGATTTATAGATTCTTATTTGGTTATCAGACAGTAAACTTCTATCTATTACTGCTTCATATACATATTGATCAAACCAACGATCTTTCATATCCAAATATCCATTATTCCCCTTTTCTGGACCATAAGAATTTTTAACGAGCCAACCAGATAATCTTCCTTTCGAATCAAATCTTACCCCTTCAAAAAGCATAGCATGAGTAAGTTCTGAAATATGATATAAAAGGCTTTCTTCTCTGTCAGGAAATTGTATTCCTATTTGATTCATATCATAAAAATTTAAATCAAGAACTCCTTTTTTCTTATCTACACCATACCTAGAATCGCAACCAAACCAAACAGGCATATTATGCTGAAGCTGATCAAGGATTAGACGCTTAAATTCTCTTCTTCCTAAGTTTAAGTACCGAACACTCCTTCCCTCAACCATGTTTTTCAAACCTTCAATCTCATATGCATGGTCGGCTTGCATTTCTAACCCTGATAAACTTGTAATAGGAATCATAGTCTTAATTCTCTCTGATGGAAAAAAAGTATGATAAAACTCCCTCGGTGTCATCTTTTCTTTTTGTTGCGCATCGGATCCAACATAAATCTCTATAGATTCTGGTGGTTCACCCATTGCAGCACATAAAAAACTATAGATTTTGCTCATTTCATTCTTTTTTATGAAATTGAAATCCGCTTTTTTATTTTTTAAAACATATTCCTTTTTTATATTACTTGCAGTAATACGAAGCATATTGCTTAATACTGCAATCATATCGCCAGTATTTTTTGACTGACTATTTTTCATCATATAGTTTTGTGGTGCCACTCCATATTTGTCCAGAATATTTACAATGTAATCCCACTGACCTGCGTCCTGTATTGGGTGTTTAAGTAGCATCAAAAATATTCTATCATCAATTGAATCTGAAATATGGTCTATGATATAGTTTATAAAACAATTTGACTTCTCCAAAAGATCATAGAAAGCTAAATATTCTTGCGATAAAAGCAAATCCATCTGATATTTTTTATAATATTCTTGTCGAAGGAAATGGCATGTTGCATATATCCAACATCTTCCACTACTGTATTGATCCTCAACATCCAGTTTTTTCATATGTATTCTATATTCATCGAAATTGACACCTTCTACACTTTCTCCTCTCAAGGATGGAAAAATACCTTTTTCAGGCATCTGTTTCGTCATTTTTTTCCATACAGATGATTTGTAATATTGATTGTGAAAAAACACTATATCATCATCAAAAAGAAGTTCTTTATTCATATATCACCTATAATCTGAAGTATAAGCCACATGCTCATTCTCAAATAAAATTTCTTCGTCTGTTATTTTATATTTCTGGCAAAGATTACACATCTTTCCCATGTAAGTATCCTCTTGGCAATGTATTACTTCTCTAAACAAATAATTATGAAACACTTTTTCTCTCTCAACCAACAACTCATAAGTTATGTTTTCATCTTCAAATACATTTGCGAGTGAAGCTTCAATTGTAGCACAATATAAATTTACACTTCCGTCCATCATTACCATATAACGTTCAGCATTCGGATAAAAATCTCTATCATATCTGCCAGTTAATAAAGAACATCCCATATTATATTTTAAGTGCTTAAACTCTTCATATGCTCTTCCTACCGGAATCATCTCTTCACACTCATCTTTGCTTACAATCCAATACCCTGACTGTTCTATTCTTTCTTTTAGTTTATCAGTCCAGAACTTGCGATGATAACGGTCATCACTAACTCGAACAATTATGCCCAGATTCTTTACGCGTTCTGAAATATCATCATTGAGCAAAAAACTTCCATTTGTAAAAACCGTAATTCTATCACAGTTTTTTTTGATTATGCTTACCATTTCTTCTATTTTTTCTATATGTAAAAACGGTTCTCCGCCGAGAATATACACATCATCCGGTCTATTGTATTCTACTAACTCATAGAATTTATTTAATACACCGTCTTCCATCCAGGAATATTTATGAGAACTGTTCACCATGCAATGTCCACAATGAAAATTACACTGTTTTGATATCATTATTCCAAGAACCATATTATTCCCCTTTAATATAATAAATTAAAACGAATAGAGGATGGAATCAAAAACCAATTCCATCCTCTACCTTAATGGTTTTAAGTAGCTATGATTGGCCCTATATGATTACATCTGAGGTCTCTTCCAACCGCCACTCTTGCTCCAGCCGCCGTTGCTCCAGCCCATTGCTACAGTATTTGCGGACTGTTTTTTTACAACAACATTCTTATTGAGCTTCTTTGAGAAGATTTCAATTTTCTGCATTGCGTCTATCTCCTTTCTATTTTATTTATAAAAACAGCTCTCTTGCGATTGCTATGTTTATACTTTTTACTGTTTTTTACATATTTCCTGCTTTATACTGCGGATTCTTTCATAATCAAAGGAATCAAAATGATCCTGATGCCACATAAGTCTCGACCACATCAAATAATGATGTGGACTTTTATCTACATATCCTTTCCCGTTATCATGAATGTAACTATCGATACATTTGCAAATGAATTCTGTATCTGCATTTCTTGTACTGAGTTTAAACAATTTAACAGCGCTTGTATCAAAGTATTCTTCACTAATTTCATAAGGCAGAATGCTTTGCAATGCATAGAGATACTCTGCAGAAGTCCTTTTTTTCTCTTTTTCATAACAATCATTGCAGTAATCAAACGATCGACAACCACCACAAATATGTGAACATCCATTATTCACTAAAAGGACACAATCTGAGCCTAATTCTTCGGTGACAATGCGAAAGGCATCGATATTGCGTATAAATTGACGACCAATTACGATCTCATCGTATTTATGAGATATCTGTCTGATTCCATCTAACGTATTTGGCATATTATTCACACTATTAACTAGCTTTGCATTCGGAAAAATCGCACTAACTAGTTCGTAATATTTATCTAAAATTGCAATCTTATCAACAGTTACCCCATGCTTTTCAAGCTCATTACGACACATATAAAAATCTTCTTTAGTAAGCTTGTCTGTATTAAATACAATTTCAAAACCCACATCAGATTTGTTTATCATCTTTGCAATTTCCCAGAATTTCTGAATATTCTCGGGATTTTTAAACTGATTTGCCACATGAGTTCTTCCATGAAACTTATCTCCGAGCGGAAGAGAACAATAGAAATTATCAATATATCTTCCATAGTTTTCTAACATACCTTCAAAATCAGACAATGTTGTTTCTATTGCTATTCCCACAGAAAAACGTTTTTTCCAAATGTTATTCTCATTGAGATTACTTGTCATCATCGTTCCTCCACTATTACTATTCTTCAAACTACATCTAACGATAAATGTAGATTCTTATCACATATGCGCCATGAGATACATCATTTTCTCAATAAGGATTATTTTCTTCAATTATTATCCATTTATGATCAATACAGCACCTTATGTCCTTATCTACTGGATTATTAATGTAATCTTTATTGATTGAAATAATGTTTTCAACTTTGCGATATCCATTGCTATATTCCCAATCCCCATATGCTTCATTACGAAAGAATGTAACAATAACCAAAGAATCAGTTTCTTCAATTGAAAAGTCATACAACCGCGATGAACTTACCCATGGCTTCCATGTATGCATAGAAATTCCAGCAAATGAGTAATAATCGAAATTATCAAGTGTACGGCAACTTTCCTTAGTAAGAGTAGAACAATAACGAACAAATTCATTATTTTCTAATCTCATTTTATTAGAAATTATATACATATGTGTTTTATATGAATGTCTATATCTCATCACCTCTATCCATTCAGCAAACTCACCATCCAGCATCTCACAAAAAGTTATTATGGCTATTTTATTTTGAAAAATGATAATTTTACTGTTCGAAGTGGTATTTTCAATAAAGCATGGTGATTTTTCTACATTCGTAACATTATAATGCTTTAAAATTCCTGCATCATTCTCAATATCTAAACCCATCTTAGACCTCCAAAAAATCATAACCAACTATTCTATTCATCAGCTCTGGATCATCCAGTATTAATTCAACTAATTTAGGATAAAGAGTCCGATTAACAGAACATTCAATATCATCTACATTCTGCTTTATGCCAGCACATTTCATATGCACTGTACATCCACCCATGCAATAATATCTCCAAGGACAAATTTGGCAATCATCACTGATTTTCGGCTTGAAATATTCATTTTGTTTGATTGCATCTTTTATCAACTGTATCAATTTTTTGTCATCGGAGACATTTCCCATTTTCTCTTCCGGAAAGTCTGTCACATCACAAGGGTAAATATCTCCATGCCTGTCAATTGTAATCATTCTTCTACCACCATTACATCCATTAGACAAACACACATCTAATTTTTTGGCAGTCAACAAATTCATACTCTTTATCCATACATTATAGTCATACACTTCTATATTCATTTTATGTAGTTGCAGAATATACTCAAAGATCCGCTGCACCACACCGGCAATTTCATCTGAAGTCAGGCACAATGAATCATTATCACAAAAACAACTTCGATGAACAAAATTCAGCTTAATATGTGTTAAATGTAATTCATTGACAAGAAATGATACTATGTCTTCTATATGCTCCAGTGAATTTCTTGTAATTGTTGATATTGTAGATACGTTTTCGCCTGTTATTTCACGGAAACTCTGAATTCTTCTTTTTATCAGATGATGGGTTTTTCTGCCATTTGCCAGAACTCTTTGAGAATCATGCACTTGTTCATTTCCATCTATACTAACGCTAATACCAATCTCATTTTCTCGCAGTTCTTTAATTAGTTCATCAGATAAGAGCAGTCCATTTGTCTCAATCGTGATAGTTGGTTTTATACCATATCGTTGTAATTCATTCTTGATGAAAAATATCTTGTCTTTCTCAAGCAGTGGCTCACCACCCCAAGGCTGAATTGTTATACGATCGTCTTCTATATCTCGGCAATATGAAGCAATGTATTCACATATCTTACGTAGCATTTCATATGTTATAGATTCTTCGCCTGGCTGATCGTTTATTTCCCTAAGACAGTATTTGCAACTCATATTACAACGGTTCGTCATATCGATCATAAAAAACATCGGTCTGATATCATCCGCCTCTGTTTCTTCATCCGACTTTTCTTCAGCCATTTCAGCGGCAAATCCCCTTTGTAAGAGTTTGAGCAACAAATCTTCAGTGCAATTGTTATTTATAACCTGAAGTCCCAATTCCATGTCGGTAATTAAAATATGCCCCGATCTATTTAAAAAAAGACATTTTTTTTCGTTTCGAAAAAGCCACATATCTTTAAGCTTAAATTGCGTATTTTCAATTTGTCTTTCTCCGAAAAATTCTGGTATATACATTACTCAACAATCCCTCCAACAATCAACCATTCATAGAACTCTTCCCAAGTCTCATCTGAAATTTTTGCATCAAAAAATGCTTTAAGTTCGTTTACATCCATCCCTTCAGACAAACTATGAAATAATTCCTCGTAACAATCATACGGTTTTTCAATACAAAACTCTCTTCTATCGTCTTCTCGTCCAATATAAAGTGCCTGCTCAGTATTAACTATATAAGTATAAGGAGACAAAAAGAATTCTTTGACATTATCAACAGTAAAGCAATGCTGTTTTAAATATCCCATTAGATTTCCTCCTTATTCGTATGGTTTTATAATCCTATCACCGAAATAATTAAATGCTGTTCTATACGTTCCAGCACAAATCATTTCCACCTTACATCTTTCACAAGCTTTTCCAAATGTACCTAAAAAGCTCTCTTCTCCTGCCATAACATCAGACTCACCAGTGCTAGTAGGTGCTGCATACTTTCCATAGGTCTTTGCTTTAGGTGCAACAAAGTCCCAGTAATACGGATCCATCGAACAGAGAGGCATATTTATGCAATACAAATGTCTAACAGAACCGGAGTCAATATCTGCCATATACTGATCAAACATTTTTTCAAAATATGGTTCTAAATCTGGAAAAACCACCATGTAATCATATTTTGTGTCATCTGCCAATCCACAATAATCAATACTACATATCTGCATATCTACATCCTGTGGAAATGTATTTTCGACAAAGTTATAAAAATCAAATAAATCTTTATAATTTTCCTTTGTTATGCAATGCTTGACTGTCACATGGAATCCATTAGATTGTAAACATCTTAATCCTTGTATACTTCTTTCGAAACTACCTGCAGAACCATTTACTCTCTCATGATCAACTGCTACTTGACTATGAATTGTTGTAATTATCTCAACATATCTTGGATCAGCCATTATCAGAAATTTATTCAAAAAATCTGTTTGTGAAAACTTTTCGGAATTAGACAATACCGTAACATTTATTTTTTTTTCACAAAGGAATTTAATAAATTCACAAAATTCAGGATGTATAGTAGGTTCTCCCCCAGATACAACAATAGAATCCATTCCACTTTCAGTTATCATGATCTCAATCGTTTGTTTCAGTTCCTCCAAAGATGGAATCGGATATTTTTTTTCTTCTTTCGAGCATGGACAAAAACTACATTTTTGATTACACATATAGCCTATAGCAATATATCCCTGTGTCATAATTATCACCTGCCATTTATATTAGTATTTATGTTTGATAATTTTTGTTAAATTGAAAACCATCTAGCTTTAAACTTATATTAACTAAATGAAAATTTATTTTTCGGTTTTATTGCAACGAACATATTCAGACAAAAAACTGTCTCAATCTTTTGAATTGCCATTTCGTCGAAACGTATAGTTCTATTCTCTAATTTTGCAAAGCTATTGTTCAAATTCAAAGGTGTAACTTCAGTACTTATAATAATTTCTTTTGGGAACAGACCTCGTCCACGAATATAATCATGTGTTTTAGAATTACAATCAAACACAAGAATAAGCGATAGATAAATACTCCATGTCATTTTTCTTTTTCTTGTTTCTATCGAGGAATATGTCTGGCGTGAAACACCAATCATATCAGCAATTTCTGTCTGGGAAACACCTAACTTTGTACGTAGTACTGGGAGTTCATCTACTAAACAACCGATTAGTTGTTCTCTTTCAGTTTCATTAAATTCTGTCTTGATTTGTTCATTTTCCATATATCCATCCGACCTTCGCAGAGTATCAAACTCTGCGGTTTATGATTTTTATTCAAGATTTACAAAATATATTATATCACTGTCTCATATTTTGTCAATATGTCGCATTTGGTGTGTGCTGCATAATATCAAACTATTTGTTTTTGTAGTCGATTAATCCTTTTTGTCGTCACTGTTATAGTCATACGTGGAGGTGATCTCATGCCAAGAAAAGGCGAAAATATCTATAAACGAAAAGATGGCAGATGGGAAGGCAGATATGTTAAAGGCAGAGACGGTAAAAAGGCGATATACGGATATGTATATTCAAAATCATACTCTGAGGTAAAGAAAAAACTGATACTGAAAAGAGCTGAATACGCCCTGGAAGAAAATAAGCCGTCATCTTCTATGATGAAAGACGCACTGTTCTCTGAACTGTCAGAGATGTGGCTATGTTCCATTAAATCATCAGTAAGGGAATCAACCTGGATAAAATATAGGAACATTTTGAAATGCAACATTGTTCCACGACTTGGAAATAGAAACTTGAGCGAAATTGATTATTCGGTAATTTCTGCTCTTTGCAACGATTTAATGGAATCAGGCGGGAAAGACCAGAGTGGGCTTGCTACAAAGACGGTAGCTGATGCACTTTCCCTTACTAAGGCTGTCATCAAATATGCTTCCCGAATGAAATACATAACGGATTGCACGGCTCTTGATGTATCCGTAAAAGTAAAAAATGCATCTCTTAGGATACTGAGCGTTCAGGAGCAGCAGATTTTGATTTCTGAACTTACAGAGGAATTGAATCTCCCAGGATTGGGAATCTATCTTTGTCTTTTTACAGGGATAAGAGTAGGAGAATTGTGTGCGCTGACCTGGGATGATATTTCTCTTGAAAACAATATGATCCATATTCACAGGACGATGCAGCGCATACAGACACCGGATAGTGAAAGGAAAACTGCGATTCTGATTTCAAAGCCGAAGAGCCAGTGCTCCATCAGAGATATCCCTATAGCAGGTGCGTTGCGTGAAAAATTGGTTCAGCAGGCTGTAAAGAAGGGATATGTGCTGACTGGAAATAAAACCAGCTATATTGAGCCGCGTACCATGCAGAACCGTTTCAAAGCAATCGTGGAACGGTGCGGTATCCGGGATGTCCATTTCCATACGCTCCGCCACACCTTTGCTACCAGGTGCATCGAGGTAGGATTTGACGTGAAAAGCCTCAGTGAGATCCTAGGCCACGCCAATGTCAGCATTACGCTAAACCGCTACGTCCATCCATCGATGGAGTTGAAACAGAAAAATATGGATAAACTTTCTAAGTTATTTACCGTCAAATAAGCCGTCTATATTTTGAAAAAGTGTCGTATTTCCAAGGAAAATAGAGCCTGTTACCGAGAGTTTGATACTCTACGAAAATAATACCTTATTCTGTAAGGTATTATTATTTACTTTAATATAGGCAATATTGCCTATCACACTTATTTACCATTATAGGCAATAATGAATATATGTCAATATAAAAAGGGAGGCATATATTCATTGATTTCCTATGAACCATTATGGAATACCATGCAGAAAGTTGGTGCATCAACTTATACCCTTCAGGTTAAGGGTGGAATTAGTAGCTCAACAATCCGAAGGCTCAAAGCCGGTGAATCAGTATCAACAAACACAATTGATGCTCTTTGTCAAATACTACATTGTTCTGTTCAAGATATTATTGAATTTTTACCTAAATAAGGATTTCCAAAAATCATAACGATTTCTGGAAATCCTTTTTGTCGCTACTTACAAATGCTCTTATCTATTCACATACTTATCAGCCCCTCTCTCCGGCCTATCTTTTCCCTGCTTTTCTTGAATAATCCTCTTATTAATCTCAAGCCGTTCATGAATGGATAATTTCTTATCTTTTCCATCTACCGCCTGCTTCTTCTGTGCTGGTTTTCTATCTATTTTTCCTCCATCCTTAACCACTACATTCACTTCGGTACTTGTTACTCGCTCATCTATTCTTCCTTCATTTCTTTCTGCTATCTGCTGTTCTCGTCTCTCCTTCACGCCTTTTTCTTCCAGGTTGCAAAAGCTCTGCAGATATGGAAGCACATGGTTCTGCATGTCTGTCAAATCTTCCATATACTTTTGGAACTCTTCACTTCCTTTGCCTTTCTGGTATTTGATCCAATACTCATCTGTAAGCTTCATTTCATTATCATACTTCAACTGACTCACAATACCTCCATGTCCATTTCCAATATCCATTGACTTCTTGAAATGATGCAGCATCTGTTCACCTTTTTCCGCATAATACACCGTCACATATATCTTTGCGATTTTTGTAGGTTCTTCTGCCTTCGGATCACGTTTTGCATACCATTCTTTATCCATTTCTGCTGTTTTTGCATCCAGCTCGGATAACCTCTGACATCTTGGATTCATGAGACCACTCTCTTCACAATAGTTTACATACACCATTGGTTCCATATCCTTTGGAAGCTCTGGTTCATAGGCTTTCAGTCTTTCCATCAATACACCTGCACGAACAGACAGATTGCATTTTTCATCTACAATATCCTTCAGATACGAAATATAGGAATGAATATTTCCACTTCGCAAATCCAGCATTACTTCCTGTACCGTATTTTCTCCCGGCTCCACATTGTCTCGATACTCATACGGATCAAAAGCTTCTGCAATCTCATCCAATGCCTCTGCCAGCTGTTCTGTGGTCATCTTCTCTGGATACATTGCTTCTCGAACATCCCTCATCGGTACATACTTGTAGTCCGGCAATGCTTCATGAATTTTCTCAATCCCTTCCCGTACCAGTGCAAGTTCTCCATAAAACCGAACATCATCCATCAGATTTCCAAACACTGTATTTCCTTTTACGATTGCAAATTCAGCGTCATCATAGTAACTGTCTTCCGGATCACGATAGATAATCCCCATACTGCATACTCGATAGGCATTTTCAGGATTCTCTCTATATTTTTCATAGACTGCAGCAACCTGATTAACATCTATACTTTTTTCATAAGCTCCCATATCATGGAACTCATCGCATTCTGCGGCAAAGTATTCCAGATAAGGCTCTTTCTTCGGTGGCATATTGTTGAGTACATTGTCAATCATGTTGTAATTTGCCTCTTCCAGTTCCTCCACCTTTGCCAATGGCTTATATTCTCCCTGGCTTTTCTGAATTTCTGCCATTACAACTTCATCCATTTCTTCTACTTTTTCCATCAGCCGATCATAATCCCTACGGGTGCGTTCTCCAGTCCAACCTTCATCTTCCAGAAGTTCCTCTGCCGCTTCTTCAATAGAATTTTCATCATTCTCATAGACGCCACCATCCATCAAGCGGAAATCTTCATCGTAAAAGGAATAATCATATCCTTCTTCTGTCCTCTGAATAGCAAAGTAACGTTCTCCTACCTCATATGCCAGTTCACTGAGAACCTGTTCTTCCAGATTAAGGAAAGAATCCAGCTGTTCAAAACTGATACTGTCTACAAAATGAGCAGTTACTTTTTCCCCGTCATTCAGAACTACGATATCACTGACTGACAGGGAATGCCCACGGAAATCTTCCGGTCTGTCAATGTTGAACCTTTCAAAAATATCATCCAGTGACATATTTCCCAGTAATTCGCCAACATAGACCAGCTTATAATCTTCTTTTTTTATCTGCACACCATGACTTTCAATAAAGCTCATATTCATAAATGCATAGTTTTCACCCGGTGAATCGTCCTTGATCTGATAAATACCAAAGGTTCGCCTTGTTCCTAACAACAGGTTTGCCTCTTTCAAAGACTGAATCTGCGGATATTTCTGCATTTCCCGTTCCAGGTTACGGAAACGCTCCAGTTCTGCCATGGACATCTGATAATGCTCCGGTCCTCGTTCGATTTCCATGCGTTCCGTGGCATAGACCGGTGATGAAAAATTAGTGATCAGATAGATATCTGCTCCAGCATCGTATAATTTCAGTGCTTCTTCCTGCTCAATGACACTCATAGGCTCCTGAAATGCTCCAAAATCTTCATCGGCATAATCCAGATCCTGATCCCTTATCCGTTCCCACATCTGTAATTCCATGCCAAACAGACCTTTATGTGCCTGTATCATTTCTTTGCTTGCATATTCTCCCTTGCTGCCATCGCTACCCAGGCAATAAATCTTAGAACCCATCCTGTGATAATCTAAGGCTGCTTCTTTTCTGAGCGATACCATATCTTCTGCCGTATATCCATAATCACGTAATTCCAGCTTGCCTATGGTTGGATCCGGCAGTTCCTGAATATCCATTTTTGCATCATCCAGTAGATCCTCTACACCTTCTTCATCTGCCTTGCTCAATGCATCTGCCAGATTTCTTACCAGAGTCCTAACTTTCTCTTCCTCGCCGATCAGATTCGCATATTCAAAAAGCTGTTCTTTTACATCTGTTGGAAATTCTATGCCTCTACGCTCTGCCTGACTGATCTGTTCCTTAGTATATTCCTGCATTTTCTGCGTTTCTTTTCCTGTTATCATATTTCTCGCCATTCAAATTTCTCCTGTGTTCTAAAAAATGGCATAACCGGCAGAACCTTCTTCTACCAAATTATGCCATCTTTCCTGTTTACTTATTCCAGACCGAAGTCCCGTTTTCTGGTTTCCTTGCCAGTTTCACTTTCCCGCTGACTCTTTTCTTTGTAAATCTGCAGTTTCTCATGGATAGAACCTCGTGCCGGTCTTTCTTCTTTCTCTTTTGATTCCGCCTGCTTTGTTTCTGTATCTTCCCGTTCATCCATATTGAGAAGTGCATTTAATTCTGACAGACGCTCCAGTTTTTGGTTCAGTTCCTCTTCTTTTGGAAATGGCTTCCCGACTTCCTCTTTGGCATTTGTCATCTGCTCCCGTACCGTTTCCAGCCGTTGTTCTGCTTCTGCCAGTTTCTCCGGATAACTTTCCAAAAGATTATTGATACGAGTGATATTTCCCAAAGCATCAGCTCCCAACCGAACTTTAGCTACCGATTCATGCTTTACAGACAGGATAAACTCTTTGTTCCAGCTGTCGAATTGGATTCTCATATTAAATCCCTGATAGCTTCCAATGTCCATAGCTGCATCTACAGACTTAATGTCTTTGCAGACCGCCAGAAGTGCCATACCTGCCTCTTTCTTTTCTGTGAACACTTTGCCACTGATTTCCATAGAAAACTGCTCTGGATCTGTGATTTTATGCTCAGAAAAATGAGCGATGTCTGCCTTGTAGCTGTCAATGATCTCCATCAGTTTTGCAATCTGTTGCGGAAAATTCCTTGCAATGTCATCTTCCAAACGGTACTGATTATTCATGTGGTTGGCTTTTAAAAGTTTCAACTTTGCCACGTCCACATCCAATGCCATCTTCTCTTTTACTGCCGGATTTCCGGTTGCAAGTGCTTTGACCTCTGCATAGGACAGCGCCGCTTCGTCCACATCTTCACAACTTCTGACCGGTGCTTTGCTCGTCATAATCTGGGAGATGAATTTCTGCTTATTCTCGATCAACTGCCACATATAACTGTCGAATGTGGATTCTGTTACATACCGGAAGATATGAACCTTTTTATTATGGTTTCCCTGACGGATAATACGTCCTTCCCTCTGTTCCAAGTCAGATGGTTTCCAACCAATATCCAGATGATGCAGGGCGATCAGACGGTCCTGCACATTGGTTCCAGCACCCATTTTTGCTGTTGAACCAATCAAAAAACGAACCTGTCCGGATTTTACTTTTCCAAACAACTCCGTCTTCTTTACTTCTGTATTTGCATCATGAATAAAAGCAATCTCTTTTTCCGGTACACCTTTCTCCATCAGTTTCTGCTTCAAGTCATCATAAACATTAAAACTGCCATCGCCTTTCGGTGTGCTCAAGTCACAGAAAATCAACTGTGCGGATTTCTGTGCTGCTGTGTCTTTCCATATTTCATAGCTTTTCTCTGCACAAACTGCTATTTTACTTTCTGGATTATCTGGCAATAATTCATTCACCAAACGTTGATCCAGTGCTAACTTCCTTCCGTCATTGGTGATTTTTAGCATATTATCGACCGAGGCATCTACCCCTCCGTTTCTGACAACTTCTGCACGTTCTCCAAGGCTTTCTACGATTTCTTTCTGCTGTTCCGTTGGTTTCAGCACCACTGTTTCATATTCCGCTTCCGGCACTGGAAGCTTTAATTGATCGGAAGTCTTGATATCTGCAATCTCCTTGAACATATTCATCAGTTCCGGGATATTATAGAATCTGGCGAATCTTGATTTTGCTCGATATCCTGTTCCTTCCGGTGCAAGTTCGATACTCGTGACAACTTCTCCAAAAGTGGAAGCCCAGGAATCAAACAATCCAAGTCCCATATTCTGCAATTTGCTGTTCTGCAGATACCGCTGCATAACATATAATTCCGTCATGCTATTGCTGATCGGTGTGCCCGTAGCAAAGGTAATGCCTTTTCCTCCGGTAATCTCATCCAGATACTGACATTTATTGAACATATCCGCCGACTTCTGTGCTTCGTTCTGTGCAATCCCAGCTACATTCCTCATTTTTGTATAGAGAAACGCATTTTTATAACTGTGTGCTTCATCGACATACAAGTGATCCACTCCTAGTTCTTCAAACGTAACTACCTGATCTTTTTTCTCTTTCTGATTCAGTTTTTCCAGCCTTGTCTGCAGTGTTTTTCTGGTCTTTTCAATTTGTTTGACAGTATAACGTCCGCCGTCCTGTTCATACCTTGCACTCTGGATTGCCATTTCCAGATCATCAATCTGCTTCCGCAGCATAGCTTCCTGCCTCTCATCAGAGATTGGAATACGCTCAAACTGGGAATGTCCAATGATAATGGCATCATAATTCCCCATAGCGATTCTGGCACAGAACTTTTTTCGGTTTGCTGGTTCAAAATCTTTCTTGGTTGCTACCAGGATATTGGCTCCCGGATATAACTGCAGGAATTCTGCTCCCCACTGCTCCGTCAAATGGTTTGGCACGACAAAGAGATTCTTCTGTGATAATCCCAGTCTTTTACTTTCCATTGCCGCCGCTACCATTTCGTAGGTCTTCCCAGCTCCTACTACATGAGCAAGAAGCACATTCTCTCCGTAAAGCTGGTGTGCAACAGCGTTTTTCTGATGTGGGCGAAGTTCAATTTCCGGGTTCATTCCTGGGAAAGTTAAATGACTGCCATCGTATTCACGGGGACGGATGCTGTTAAATCGTTCATTGTACACTTTTACCAGCCTCTCTCGTCTCTGCTGGTCTTTAAAAATCCAGTCTTTAAATGCTGCTTTCATTGCATCCTGCTTCTGTGATGCCAGCATGGTTTCTTTCTTATTAAGGACACGGATCTCATCACCATTTTCATTGACACTCTTATCATAGATGCGTACATCTTTCAGGTTCAGGGTATCTTCCAGAATCTTATAGGCATTTGCTCTCTCAGTTCCATACGTTGCATAGGCAAACGCATTTCTTGGACTGTCGGCATTCTTTCCTGTAATCCTCCACTCACCATTTACCTCAGAGAATTTAACCTGTATTTCCTTCTGTGCAAGATACCACGGCGTATGAAGCAGTTCCGTCATAAAATCCTGATAATCTGAAGGTTCGATCCAAGTAGCTCCAACACGCACCTCAATTTCGGATGCTTCCAGATTTCTCGGCTGAACTGCCTCTAAAGCACGGACATTCGGTGTAAATTCCGGATGATTCTCTGCAAAGGTTCTCGCAGCGTTTAATTTATCCCTGACATTTCCAGACAGATACTCATCTCCGCTTTCCCACTGGTCTGTCAATGGATTCTTAAAGATAACTCCAACCAGTTCCTCCGTGATTTTTTCTTCTGTCTTTCCAGTCAGCTGTGCCATATAGGTCAGATCTACCTTTGCTCTTTCATTCAAAGATAATGCTAACGCTTCTGTCGCTGTTTCTACGCTGGTTACTGCTACTGCCCTTTTGATGGTTCGTTTTGTAAACATATCTGCTTTTCGCTTCAATGTTCCATCTTCATTCAAGTCTTCCAGGGAACACAGCAGACAATAAGAAGAGTCATCAGAAAATGCACGTTTGTTAGCATTACTTCCAATGACTCCATACTTTGCTGTGTAAGTATTATATACTTGATTCAGTTTCTCCTGCTGTTTCTGGATTTCTTCGTCTGTAACAGATTCCTCCATCTGCATGGCAATCAACTCCCGGACGGTATCACGGATTGCAACCATGCCTTTCACACGTTCTGCAGTGACGGCAGGCATTTTCACCTGATTCATCAAAGAATTGACTCGGTAATATACCTGATCATCTACCACTGTATAGCTGTAATTTCGCACATTCGGATCTGCAGGAATACTCTCTGGCATCTCATCCAGTTCTGTCTCCACATCTACTGCCGGTATCATGCTTCCCTGAATGTGTTTCACAGCTTCTTGTAACTGTAATTCCAGATCTGCTCCTTCCATTGGCGCACAGGTTGTTTCCATACCATACGGACCGGACACTTCTTTCATTTCACCCAGAATCATTTCCGGATGCTGAACAAAATACTGATTGACTGTAATGCCATTGACATCACTATCCAGATTTATCCATTCCGGCATTTCTTTCGTAAGGCTTTCCCTCTTCTGGAAAAACAGGATATCAGCACTGACTTCTGTTCCTGCATTTGCCTTAAAAGCTGTATTCGGCAGTCGGATTGCGCCCAGCAGATCTGCTCGCTCTGCCAGATATTTCCGAACTTCCGGTGATGCCTTATCCATGGTTCCCTTTGTTGTAATCAATGCCGCCACGCCGCCTGGACGTAACTGATCTATCGTCTTGGCGAGAAAGTAATCATGGATCATAAAATTGTAGCGATCATACTGACGGTCATTGACCTTGTATGCACCAAATGGCACATTTCCAATCGCCACGTCAAAAAAATCATTTGGATAATCCGTCTTCTCAAAACCTTTGATCTGAATATTGGCATCCGGATAGAGCAGCTTTGCAATTCTACCGCTGATACTGTCCAGTTCCACACCATAAAGTTTGGACTGGTTTAGATTCTCTGGAAGCATTCCAAAGAAGTTCCCGACTCCCATAGATGGCTCCAGAATATTTCCTTTTGTAAATCCCAGATTCTCCAACACCTGATAGATACTTTCAATCACAATCGGCTGTGTATAATGAGCATTTAAGGTGGAAGCTCTGGCTGCAGCATATTCCTCTGTTGTAAGAACAGTCTTTAATTCCAGATATTCTGTCTCCCATGCAGCTTTTGTCTCATCAAATGCATCTGCAAGCCCTCCCCAGCCGACGTACCTGGATAAAATCTCCTGTTCTTCCGGTGTTGCATTGCGGTTCTCATCCTCACATTTCTTTAACAGCTGGATAGCCATGATATTGGCTCGGAATTTCTCCTTCGGTGTTCCCTGTCCAAGTTCATCATCTGTGATATGGAAGTTCGTTGCTGGAATCAGTTCTGCTATTCCGTTAATCTCTTCCAATGATTCTTTTTCTTCCGATACCTCAACTTCTCCCGACAGTTCTTTTTCTTTTTTATCATAATCTGTCCACACACGTTTAGAAATAGCAGTAAAATAGGAAGACTCTTCCTCCATGATTTCTTCCTTGATTTCCCGTAATTTATCTAAGGTATCCGCATTTACTGTTTTGTTGTGATAATGATAATAAAGTACTTCTTGTCCAAGTTTTACATCCAGACGTTCCAATTCTTGTGTTGACATTCGCTCCCAAATATCATCTTTTTCCGTATGAATCGTGAAACCTTCTCCATCATCATGATATTCTAATGTGTATTGAAGTCGATTCTCTTCTCCCTTAACTTTGCAAGCAAAATCATAGATTTTTGTTCTGGTACCGGACATATATTCTGAATCAACTAGTCGCAGATCCGTTATATCTTCCGCTGTAAAAGTATCCTGTTCCAGCTGTTCTCCTAACATCTGCTGTGCTTCTTCCAGGTCTGCCAGTCTTTGTGCTTCCTGTCGCTCTTCGTACTTTTCCATTTCTTCCGGTGACAAATAATCATCTGTGCGGATTAACTGGCGAACACGTTTTGCAACCTTATTCCACTTTAATAAAACTTCTACCTCTGGATTGCCAATCTTCCCTTTTCCAAGCTTTAATCCTTTTGCATCGTGGGATGCGTCAGAAGCATCTGCTCCTGGTATTCCGGGTGAAGAACCACCTGTTCCATATTCATTTTTCAGGAACTCAGCTGCATCTTTCATATCATGGTGCTCCATGAAATACTCATAGATTCGGTTACGTCCTCCGGCAGTAATACCGCCTCTTCTTAACACTGCATCAATTTCATCCTGTGTGATAAAGGATAGAGCCGGTCGCTCTACTTTAAACTGTTGATCCACCCAGGAACGCTCCCTCTGGAGATCTTTATAACGTTGGAAATATTCAGGATTATGCTGTATTTCCCAGCGATGATAATCTTCTGGATTCTTTTCCATATCTTCCTGAAGCCATTCAAAACGATAGGCTGTCGCAGCTGCTTCTTCCGAATCTGTCCAAGCCGCCCCTACTACATCCTGCCAGTCAGAATAAGACAACCGTTCTTCTCTGTTTCTGCTCGTATCACGGAAATGGAGTGCCAGAAGATCTGTCATTTCTTTCTGTTCCTGCTCGATAGCATTATTGGAGATAAGATTATCAACGTAATTTCCCTCCTCATACATATCTCGGATTCTGTCAGCGGCTTCTTCCCACGTAACGATACGGTCAAAGTTTCTTCTGGCAGAATCACCTCTCCGGATACGGATACCATCGTTGTCGTACCAGATACTGATTTTCTGACCATCTATGGTAAATCCTTTTCCTCCAGTTCTATATTCATCTTTCAGGAAGCTTTGCATTTCTTCATTGTCCAGACCCTCAATCAATCTTGCAGTAATGTGAAACAGCGTATTTTTCTGTCCGCTTCCTGTTCGGAGAATATCGTCTACCACTTCATCAGAAATAAGAAAAGCGGCTGGCTGTTCTAATGCAGCTGCCGCTTTCCTTATTTCCCCTAACTGTTCCTCTTCTGTTGGGAACAGGCTTAACTGTAAATAATCTCCTGAATCACCAGTTCCTCTGCCTGTGCTTTGATCTGGTTCATGTGTCTGGTCCACGCCATTGTGTCTGCCATCTTGTCCGGTGCCGGATCTTTCTCCAGAAGTTCGTTCATCAGGTTGTCTACTCTCTGTCTTGCCTGACTGTCGATCTCCATCAGATGACTGTCCAGACGGTTCTGCAGAGTCAGAATGTTGAACCTTGCTACCTTGTGATTTCTCAGATACTCTTTCCTCATCATTCCATACTTCCCGATGGTTCCTCTCGTCTCTTCCAGGCTGATATCTGGAATCTGATACTCTCCGTTCTGGCTGTAAGTGATCTCTCTCATAGTCTGTTTCCTCCTTATTTTCTTCTCTATCTTCTGTTTTATTTGTACTGTTTTCACGCATTAACGTGTTAAATTCATTATAGACTACTTCTTTTTCTTTTGCAACCGTTTTCAGGTCATTTTCCAGATTATTCAGCACATATCGTCCAATCTGCATCAGGACTGGTCTGCTGATCTCATTGACTGCACTTCCCAGATGTCCTAATACTATCAGCTGATTAAAGTCCGTAATATGCCGAAAATCCTCTGCATCCAGATATTCCTGTGCATCCAGTCCACACCGGTTTAGTAATACATACCAGACACTATTGGTCATCAGTTCCCGAAATTCGACTTCCTGATTCTGTTCGTCCAGTTCTTCCAGAAATGTCCCTGTTACGTCCAGTCTCAGTTCTTCCAATGCATCTGGAAGCCATTCTTGCATACTCTCCTTCGCTGCCTGATGCAGACTTTCAGCAAGTCCTCCTTCTGTATCTTCCAGTGATAACTGCTCCTGCAGATAATCTGCCACCAGCTGTTCTCCTTCCACCGGAAGATTCCATAACTGAGGATCCTTTCCAAGATTCCGCACTTTATAAGTGTCCTGCACATCAAATACATACCGAAGTTTCGTTTTCGGTCCGGAAGTATTGTCAATCAAGGCAATCCCTTTGGATCCCTTTTTGATCCAGCGGTACATCTTCTGATTCCAGATTTCCATGGATGCTACGGCAGTTGCTTCCGGTCGCTGTGCATAAATTAAAAGCTGTTCTGGAAAAGTGTATTTGTACAGTCTGGATGCAGTGTTTAGGAACCGCATCCATTCCTGCGGACTGGCAGCTACATCTTTTGCCACCTCTTCCGTCAGCTGTTCCATTGCATATAATTTATTTGCCATGCGCTACTCCTTTTCATAAAATCAGGGACTGCTTAGCACAGTCCCCTTAAAATCATCGTTGTTACTCTTTATAATGCTGTGGCAAGCTCTTTTGACTTATTCTTTGGCACTTTGTCTCCCTCTTTTGCCTTGATTTCTGCCTTAGCTTTCTCCAGTCTTCCATGGATTCCACCTTTTACTTCCGCTTTTTCGGCTGCTTTTTCTTTCTCCAAACGAGCTTCCCTACGCTCAGCATTTTCCATAACTGCCGTTTTCCCATCACAAAACTGAACTTTATCGGAAAGCTGCTCCTGTCTCTCCACCTTTGTCTCATTGACTTCCTGTACCATCGCATTTAATTCCGGAACCTGAAAAATGCCGTTATCAGGAAGAATCAGCACTTCATGAATGGAAGATGGGATGACAAAGTAATCACTTCCCAGGCATTCCCCAATCTGTTTACGAATATCTTCCTGCAGTAACAGGGACGCTCCATTCATCTTAGCTTTGTTTGTCAGACAGAACATTGGGTTTTCCATGGCTTCCATATCCATTTTTTCATTCAGCAGGTTTTCTGGTTCTTCACCAAAAATCATAGATTTGATAATCTCATTCATATCCATAAGTGTGACACCACGTTTTCGGTCTGCCACCATCGCATCCGCTTGAATCTGTTCGGCAGATACTCCCCACTCGTTCATCAGAGAAACAGTTACCGGAATACTGCTGATCCCTTCTCCATTTTCCTCCAGATTTACTGCATAATAAGCTGCAAAATCTCCGTGTTCTGTGACTACTTTATCTGCAAGAAGATCGGTATTCCATTCCTTATCACAAATTCTCATCTGTAATTTGTCCTTCATCTTTTCATAATCCAGAATATCTGGAACTCCCATATCAAAAAATTCTGCTTTTCCCTGTGCCTCAATACGCATATCAGCCACATCGCTAACACAAGAGTCTACATCTTTTCCATGGATATATTCCTGGTAGAGGGAATCCAGATAGACTGTCGGTACGATTCTCTGATCTCCGTTTGGAATCGTAATACCTGTCAGCTTCAAACCGTTGTTTTTTTCTACTTCCTGCAGTTTAATTTCTGCGTCCTTATAAGACTCTGGCAGATACTCCTTTACATTGTCTTTGACATATTCATAAAATTCTTTTCTGTTCATCATACGCTTTTACCCCTTTCTGATCATGTGATGGTTCACTCTTTTTCTACTGACCATCTGCTCGGCTTTCTTCTGATAAGCCATCATTCTCTTTAAAGTTTTCTCCTGGTTCTTTTTTGCTTCCTGTCTTTTTACCATTGTTTTCATCATAGTTTTCTGTTCCTTTCTTTCATTAGTTGTATTGAAAAGGGAGCCCTGATTCAGGGCCCCCCTTTACTACAAATTAATTACTTTACTATTTTCTGTTTTTCTTTTTTCTGATATAAAGTCCTGCCATACCTCCTGTGGAGATTACCAGAAGAAGAATCGGCAGCCAAATATTCGTGCTGTCACCTGTTTTCGGTGCATTTGATACCTTTGTCTCTTCATGGGACTGTGGTGTATCCAGTGTTTTCGGTGTTTCTGGAACTTCCGGTTTCTCATTTGTCAGATTAAAGGTAACTTCTACAACCGGTGTACTGTCATCTGCATAGGCAAATGTCACTTCATGCTTGGTCTGATCCAGTGTGTATCCGTCCAGTGTCTTTGTTTCCACCAGATAATACTTGATAGCGGTATCATATTTGCCGTTCTTAAATGTGGCAATCTCATACAGCTTACTTTCTGCATGACCGGCAGCATCTGTCTTTAAGGTTTCCAGAACTTTTCCTTTGCTGTCACGAAGTTCAAATTCTACCCCTTTCAGCGGTTCTCCTGATGATTTATCTGTCTTATTGAGAATCACTTTTCCCTTGGCAGTGTCATCTTTCATAGCTACTTTCTGGATCTCTCCAGTATCCTTTACTTCAAAACTAACATCCGATGTCAGAATATATCCTTTCGGTGCCTGCTCTTCACGTAAGGTATATTTACCGATTGGAAGTTTTTCGATATAGTGTGCTTCCTCTGTGGAAGTCCAGCTCTCTACTACCTGATCATCCTTATCGAGAATCGTCAGTTTCGCACCTGGAATCTCAGTTTCTCCTGTGATATCAGTCTTACTGATCTCTACTTTTGTCACATCATCTTTCATCTCATGCTTCTGAACCTCTGCTGTATTCTCTACTGTGAAAGTAATACTTTCTGCAGTGACATATCCATCTGCCGGTTTTGTCTCTGTCATGGTGTATTTCTTACCAACAACCAGTTCTTTGATCACATGGGATTCTTCCGTAGAAGTCCATTCATCTACTGTATTGCCATCTGAATCCGTTACTTTTAGGTGTGCACCTGGAAGTTCTTTACCTGTTGTCAGGTCTGTTTTGGACAGCTCCACTGTGGTTGGCTGATTTTCAAAAGTAAAGTCGTAGCTTACTTCTGCCTGGTCTTCTCCGGCATATTCAAAGGTAAATTCCTGTACTTCTTCTGTTGTAACAAATCCGTCCGGCGCAAAGATTTCTTTCACATAGTATTTTCCGTCTACCGGAAGATCTGCCGTAAAAATAATCTGTCCTTTTTCATCCGTTACCCGCTGCTCGATCAGACTGTCTTTCTCAAGAAGTACCTCGCCCTTTGCATTTTTGATATCTTCACTGGTATAAAGACCGAAGACACCACCTGCAAGAACACGGTCTGTATCTTTTTCTTTCTTCAGAACCGTAACCTTTACTTTCTGACGGGCATTCTGCCATTTCTCATCATAAGTGATGACTGGTGTGTCCTGATCACGGTAGGAAAGGTCAACATATCTCGGCTCTTTGTCCAGCACATAACCATGGGCTGTTTTCACTTCCTTCACATAGTATTTTCCAGCCGGGAGATCTCCCATCTGTGCAATACCATTGGAATCTGTGGTAATGGTTCCCACTTTTTCATCTGCTTTGAAATAATCTTCACTGACACCATCTGCCGCTTTGATATCTTCCGCAGCAAATACATCGAACGTCACATCTGAAAGGCTTCCGGTTACATACTCAAAGAGATGCTCCACGGTACCTTTTACATGATCCAGAAGTGTTATCTTATCCAGAAATTCTCCATTTTTGTTGATGATCAGAAGTCCTGTTGGAACTTCATCTTTCATCTCTACTTTCTGAATCTCGGCTCTATCTTCCAGCGTGAACTTCACATCCATTGCTTTCAGATATCCATACGGTGCCATTTCCTCACGAAGAGTGTATTCCTCTCCAACTGTCAGTCGTTTGATCACATGTGGCTGATCTTTTACAGAAGTCCACTGATCCACAACATTTCCTTCTTTATCAAGAACAGTGAGTTTTGCTCCATCCAGTTCCACACCTGTTGTTACATCAGATTTTGTAATTTCTACTGTTGTCGGCTGGTTCTTTTTCACTGTTTTCAGTTTTACTGTCTTCACATCCTGTCCCTGGTAAGAAGCATCCAGATTCAGAATTTCATCAGAGGATACAAATCCCGCCGGTGCTTTTAACTCTTTCACATAATACTGTCCACGTGGCAGATCCAGCGTACATACTGCAAGACCATCATTATCAGAAGTCATTTCCTGTAAGAGTGTGTTTGCTTTCACGATTACTTTTCCATCCACCTTAATATCCGCTTTGTTATAGATACCAAAGACAGCTCCTGCTACGGTTGCACCATTTTCTGCATCCTGTTTTTCTACCTGAATCGCAACTTTCTGTCGGTCATCGCCAACAGTCACTTCCTGTTCAATTACCGGTGTATCCTGATTGGCATAGACAAATGCGACTTCTGATCTGTCATGGTTCAGGACAAATCCTTCCGGTGCAGTCTTTTCTACTACATAGTAAGAACCAAGTGGCAGGTTATCAGCAACTGCTTTTCCGTCTTCCCCAGTCGTTACCGTTGTTACCAGTGCATCTTTTGCATAGATCAGCTGTCTGTTTCCGTTTTCATCTTTCTGGTAATCCGGTGTATAGATATTTTCAGCTGCATAGACATTAAATTCTGCACCCTTCAGGTATCTTTCTTCATAAACAAAATCTTTCTTAAATCCGGTCAGCATCTCACCTTTTTTATAAATCGTCAGCTTTCCTTTTACCGGATGGTTCTCGTAATCTACCGTAATAATGGCATCTCCGCTTTCAGAATCCATCTGGTATGCTGTGTTTGCATCCACTGCAATCTCTACATAATTCTTGTTGATTGTGTACCCTTCCGGTGCGTTGACTTCCTCAATCCGGTAATGTCCGATCTTCAGATTCTTCGGCATGATCAGATACCCCTGATTGTCCGTAAAATAGGACTTATGGGTTGTTGTCACTGGGTAAGTTGTTACCTGCTCCACATACTTTTTATTATCCAGGTCATATACCTTAAATTCTGTTCCTGCAATCAGAACGGATTTCTTTGTTTCATCGTCTTTTTTCACGATTTTCAGTTTTGCCTTAAACTCTTTATCCAGAAGCACTCGCCAGATCTGCGGCTCATTTGGATGATGCTCTGTGATATTCACTTCAAAATCATCAACTGGCTTGTAATTGTGCGGTGTTGTAGTTTCACGCACAATATAGCTTCCAAATGGTAATGGAATACTGCAGGCATATCCTTTGTCATCTGTGAAAATCTCCGTTGCTCCATTTTCTCCACTCACTACTGGTTTGGCAGAATCAAAATCATAGCTTCCATCTGCTTTCTTTGTAAGGGAAGATTTCAGATAAACTGTAAATCCAGCTCCGGATAACAGATCTGCATCTGTCTTTCCATTGTTGGCTGCTTTGATGATCTGGAATGGCTGTTTGATGACCTGCTCACTGGAAGCGCACTCTCTTTTTACTTCTGCTGTCATATCTCCTTCATAACTGCATGTAAGATCATGCTCTTCTGCATCTGCTAGGTATCCGGTCGGCGGAGTAATCTCTTTGACATAATATTTGCCAAGATATAAGCCATTTACAGAAGCCTGTCCTTTGTCATCTGTTGTAAGAGAAGCTACCTGCTCTCCTGCTTTATAAATAGTTCCCGTTGCTCCATCCGGGTACACGATATCTTCACGGGCATACAGTCCATAAACTGCACCTTTCAGTGTGGCATCTCCCTGTGGTACTGCTTTTCCTGTTTCTTTATCAACTTTGAATAAATTGATCTTTGCTGTCACACGGTCATTGCTAAAGGTATGGGCAAATGATACGGTTGCTTCTTTATCATTGGTGTAAGAAAACTTGAACGTATACACATCTTCTGTATTTCTTACATAGCCTTCCGGCGCCTGATCTTCTTTTACTGAATAGGAATATCCAATCGGAAGATCTGCTGTGAATTTTGCAGTTCCATCTGCTCCAGTAGTTGCTTTCTCAATCAGTGTTCCTTTTTTCACAACAACGGTTCCGTCTGCATTTCTAATATCATCGGATGTATACAGAGCAAAAATACCGCCTTTCAGTGGTTTCTTGGTGTCTTTATCCTGTTTTACTACAGAAACATCTGCTTTCTGTCTCTCGTTGTTAAAAGTCACATCTGCAAATACAACTTCTTTGTTCTGACCAGCATAAGTTAGAGTCACTGACTTTTCTTCGCTGCCGTTATAGAAAGAGTCCGGTGCTTTTGTTTCTTTTACCACGTAGGTTCCAAGATGCAGGTTTTTCAGTGTGACAGAACCATTCTCACCTGTTGTCAGGTTTTCTTTTACAAGGTCACCTTTGCTGTACACTTTTGTACCATAAGCAGTTACGATATCTGCCCCGGCATACACGTTATACACTGCATTTTTCTGTCTGCGGTTTTCATACTGAAATACCGTTCCATTTTCACTGACCTCTGCTCCGGTCAGAACCTGTCCTTCTTTGTAAATGGTAAGCTCTGCCAGCTGTTCCTTATTTTCCACGGTTACAGCTGAGGTCTTACTTGCTACCAGTTTTACATTTGTTGCCGTTGCATTTACTACATATCCCTGTGGTGCTGTGATCTCTTTCAGATAAACAGTATCCTGTGTCTTGATGATCGTAACAGAAGATTTTCCATTCTTATCTGTTGCCGGCATCTGAGTGATCAGCTTTGTACAAGCCTCATCGCTGTATACACCGAATACTGCACCTGCAAGATTGACATCCGCTGTATCGTCTTTCTTTACGATTTCGATCGTAGCCTGTTCAATCCAGGACACCTTTAAGCTTACATATTTTTCATCAGCAACACCTTCTCCAAATACAAATGCCAGATCCTGAACACTTGCATTCGTAGTCAATTTATATGCTGAATAATCTTTTGTAATACTTCCCTTCATTTTTGCAGAAAAAGTAGCACTTACATCTCTTGTCTGTGTCAGAGGAGCTGAGAGATAAAACGTGGTTCCTCCTCCAATTGTTACGCTTGCACCTGCCGCACTTACATTTCCAGTAGATACATTATGGAGCTTTACTCCTTTTGGTAAGTCCATTGTGATTTTCTGCTGGGAAGATGCGTTGAACTGAATGTTCTCCGTTCTCTGAACATTTCCATCTACATAAGCCTTTACATCCGGCTTTGAAAATGACATCGCTACATCTGGTATTTCCGGCTTATTCACACAATAATTATAGAGTTCTTTTGCCAAAGCCTCTCCTGTAGCATTGGTTCCGTAAAATGCATCACTACTTCCGTTGGCATATGATGCAGCCATATGAATAATGATGAATCTTTTTCCTTCTGAAAAATCCGTGTGTTTATTAGCGAAAAAACTCTCGCTTCCTGCGGCATCTGTACCGTAATAACACACTTTTGCTAACGCCTGATTGTCTCCAATCTTTGTAATTGTATAATTTCCAGATCCAGGTCCTGGCTTTGCTGGCTGTACACAATACGCAATTGCTCTGACGCTTCCGTAGCTGATATAGTACGGCTCTGGCTTGCAAGGAATTTATCATTCTTCCATAAGGCAAAAGCACAATTCCGGTCAGAACAGTAAAAGTTTACTTTTCCTTCTCGGACATCAGCTCCACAACGGGGACATTTGCCAATGACTTCTCCTTTTGCTTTTCCCTGAAACTGATTTTTCTTCTC
Organism: Blautia sp. MSK.18.38; assembly: GCF_024460535.1. NCBI lineage: Bacteria > Bacillati > Bacillota > Clostridia > Lachnospirales > Lachnospiraceae > Blautia > Blautia sp. MSK.18.38. The sequence goes on from NZ_JANFYP010000001.1 coordinate 278,895, forward strand.
TTCTGAAATCCCCTGATATCTGGCAACCAGTTCCTGCATCAGCTCTGTAATCCCATTTAGGAATTCATCTGCTGTCTCTGTATTCTGGGCAATGTGATTCAATGCCATTTCCCACTCTGCTGTCATCTTCGGAGATTTAATCTCATCCGGCAGAACCGTAATCAGTACATTGCCATCATCTGTCGGTACCAGATTTTTCTTTTCTCTTTTCACAAAGCCAGACTGAATCAGTTTTTCAATGATTGCTGCCCTTGTTGCCGGAGTACCAAGTCCTTTCTTCTCTGTATCTTCGGTCAGTTCTTCATTTCCTGCACGTTCCATAGCAGAAAGCAGGGTATCTTCTGTGTACTGTTTCGGTGGCTGTGTAAAATGCTCCGATACAAAAGAATCACAAGGACCGTAATGCTTGCCAGCCCAGATATCCAGCTCCGGCTCTTCTTTCTCAATCTTTACGCCAAAGAACTGTTTCAATTTATTTTCGATTGCCTTGAATCCTTCCTGCTTTGTTTTCTTTGCCGTGAGATAAAACGTATGATAATTACAGGTAATCTGGCATTTATGGCTTTCATAAATATAAGGATCTGCGGTTGCTGTCAGTACCCTGGCACTGATCAGATACAAAATCTTGCAGTTTCGTTCTTTCAGTTTACCTATATCTGCCTTTGCTGCTTCCATGGTCGGGATAATTGCATGGTGATCAGATACTTTCTTTGAATTTAATACCTTACTCACGTCCGGCTGATATTCCAGCCCTTCGGCATAGGGCATTTTCCCAAGCAACATCTGAATCAGAGTTTCTGTGCTTTCTCCCATCTCATCTGTCAGATACTGGCTGTCTGTTCTCGGATAAGTAACAAGCTTCTGCTCATACATCTCCTGCACGGCATCCAGCGTCTGCTGTGCGGTATAACCAAACATTCGGTTGGCTTCCCTCTGTAAGGTTGTCAGATCATAGAGCTTCGGTGGACGAACTGTTTTCTCCTTCACATCGTCCTTCTCTACTTCACACATACGCTCCGCACAATCCGCAGCCACTTTATCTGCATCCTCTTTTTTCTGAAAATGCTCCGTGACTGCATCCATATCATCAAACTTGATATGAGCCATATAATATTTTTCTTTGGTAAATTCCTTGATCTTCTGATTTCGATCCACGATCATGGCAAGTGTTGGTGTCTGTACTCTTCCAACTTTCAGATTCTGGTTATACAGAACAGAAAAAAGACGGCTCGCATTGATTCCCACCAGCCAGTCTGCCTTTGCCCTGCAAAGTGCTGACTGGTAGAGACTGTCATAACACGAACCGTCTTTTAATGACGCAAATCCATCTTTAATTGCCTGTTCTTCCATAGATGAGATCCAGAGCCGCTTCATCGGCTTTTTGCATCCTGCCTGCTCATACACCAAACGAAAGATTAACTCACCTTCACGTCCTGCATCAGTAGCACAGATCACCTCATCTACTTTGGAATCTCTCATCAGTTTCTTTAAGATTCCGAACTGCTTCTTTGTGCCCTCCAAAATCTTGTGTTTCCAACATTCCGGCACAATCGGCAGATCCTCATATCTCCATTTTTTATATTTTTCATCGTATTCCGATGCATCGCATAATCCCACCAGATGTCCTACGCACCAGGAAACGATATAACCGTTTCCCTCCACGTAGCCATCTTTTCTTGTTCTGGCTCCAAGCACGGAAGCCAGTGCCATCGCAACCGATGGCTTTTCTGCAATCACTAATTTCATTTACTCCTGCTCCTCTTCTTCATCTTCTAGTACCTCATCATTGAAATCTTCATCTTTCAAAACTTCTGTCCCTGCATTTTCCTGTTCATCTGCATCGTCTACTTCCCGTTTTTCTGACTCTGAATCTTCGGATTCATTTTCATCCTCTTCCATCTCATCTTCATCATCATATTCATGTTTCGGTTTGTAGACTTTCAAGTAATAACCACCTGCCGCAGCTCCAACAGCAACCAATCCGATCAGTAGATAAGTCCCTGCTGAACTTTTGTCTTCTGGCATCTGAATTTCATCCTCTACCTTATCTTTCTCATCTGTCTCTGTCGTTTCCGGCTTTTCTTCTTCAGCCTGTTTCTCTGGTTCTGCATAAACCGTATCCACTTCCGGAAGTGTCACAGAATCAGAAAGTGTGAAGTTCATCAGATCTTTCTCACTGACTTCGGTAAGGAAATACACATTATCCTGAGATTTTGAATTGTCGATGATCAGATAAAAAATCTTACCACTCTTAGTTGAAATGGTATAAAACTCTTTTGTGCCTTCCGTAGCTGTTTTGGTAACAGAATCTGCTGTCTCGCCTTCTTTATTAAGCTGTTCCTCAATACCTGTCACTGTCCGATCATCCACAGTTCCTTTTGCATCTGTTGGCTCAGAAGCCTGTGCATCCTGCGGAAGTGGTGAAGTCGTTGTTTTCTCAGTCCCAGTTGCATCTGCACTGGTCGTGGTTGCCATCGCACCATTGCTGTCACTTGAAGTTTTCTGTTTCTCTGCCTGCTTCTTTGCCCATTCATAATAAGGATTCTGCAACACATACTTTTCAGAAGTATTTCCGGCACCATCCGTTACCGTGATTTCAATCTGTTTTGTTGTAAAATCTTTCTGTGTCAATTGCACTCTCAGCATTCCATCCTTCAGATCTGTATAAGTGGTGCCATTAACTGTCACAGAAGTAATTCCGGAAACGGTATCATTTCCCTGAATCGTCAGTACACCATCTGTCAGAGATGCAGAAAGCGTCGGCTTTTCTGTGTCATAACACTTAATAGAGCGATTCTGCTCATAGACCTTCCCCTCACCATCTGTCACACGCACATAGACCGTCTGATTACCAGTAATGGAAATACTTCCGTTCCCTGTCACATCCTGCCAGCTTCCGTCTTTCCCAGCTTTCGCTTCAATTTTTGTGATAGAAAATCCTTCTGGCATATGACTGGCATCCACAGTAATTGCGACTGTCGTTTCTCCCTGTCTCCAGCCATCTGGCTTTTCAATCGTAATTGCAGGTGCTGTATTCTCTGCCGCTAACACACTCTGTGTCTGCAACATAGGCGATGTCAGGCAAAGAATCGTTGTTGCCGCAAGCAATCCTTTTTTCACGCTATTTTTAGATTTCTTCTGTTTCATCTTCTCTAAATTCATCATCAGACCTTGTTTCCTCCTTCTGTATTTCTACCCTGCCGGGCAGTTCATTTTTCATTCTCTTTTTGAAAGCTTCCAGCTCTGGAATACTCATATCCATTGCACGGATAATTCTTACAATTTCCAGATTTTCCGCTTCTGTTTTTGCAATCTCCGCAGCCTTGAACCGCTTTAAATCTGCTTCATATCTGGCTTTGGATGCTTCCATTTTTTCCTTGGCTTTCTCATAATCTGCCGTTGCTTTTTCAAGACTTTTCATCGCTTCTCCTTTCCGGACGGCTGTTACACCGCCCTTTTCCTTACCATCGTCCGAATCCATAAAAATGGCTCTGCCAGTATGGAGAGTTGATGGACGTATACTGAACCGGATGCCCACAATGAATCATCTGACCATTGCCCACATAGATTCCGATATGCGTTACTGGTTCTCCTGCATCGTAGGTTCCGGTAAAGAAGATTAGATCTCCTGGCTGTGCATCTGACTGTGATACAGGTGTACAAATGTTGTACAATCCCTGTGCCGTCAGTCTTCCGGTGTTTCTAACCCCAGAATGAACCAGGCAATAACTTACAAATCCGGAACAGTCAAATCCGCTAGGAGAGTATCCGCCCCACACATACGGTGTTCCAAGATATTTTGCAGCCTCTTCTAGTAAACGTTGCGCTGCTTCACTGGTATATTCATTACCGTCAAAGCCTGCCCCTTCTCCTGTTTCCAGATAAAAGATTGGGTTTAAACGCTCTCCATTTTTCAGAAGCTCAATATGAAGATGGCTTCCTGTAGAATTTCCGGTATTGCCTACAAGACCTATCTCATCACCTTTCGTGACGGATGCACCTGCAGATACACTCCGGTTGCTTAAATGTGCATACCGCAGTTCATAGCCTTTACTGTCCTTGATTACAACATAATTACCATAGCTGTCGTTATAAGCAGAAGTTGTAACTGTTCCGGTCAGCCCTGCCATTACTTTTGTCCCTTCCGGTGCTCCGATATCCATACCATTGTGTAACTGATTTGCTCCTGAAATTGGATGAATCCGATATCCATAATAGCTGGTCACACTGGAATACCAGTTAAAATCAACCGGTGTTGCAAACATCTGTAAATTACCTTTCGTATCGTTATAGGCACTGAACAGTTCTTTCTGGAAGAATCCCAGCCTGTCCTGACAGATAGACATTAGGTTTCCACTATTTAAGGTGACATTCAGCACATCTACATCTCTTGTCCTGGTCACTTCCACTTCCTGGCTTCCATTATCATCAGCCAGATAGCATTCCCAGGTCTGATGCCCATGTGCGGATGCCGCCGCATGACTGTCATAATAGACATCAAATTGTACACCGTATCTTGCGAAAGCTCCGGTATCTTCTACCGTATATTCGACACCATTCATTACCACTTTTGTTCCCATTGGAACAAACGGATTGGAAGCATCTACTGCTAAGGTATGATTGGCAGTTGGATATGCTCCACTGGCAGTCGGTCCTCCGCTCCAAATACCACAACAGATTGGACAGTTACAATATCCACTTGTAACAACTTTTCCCAAAGATTCTCCCACCCTCACCGTTGCTGTCTCCGTCACGGTTTCATTGACTGCTTCCGTAGTCAGATGGTATTGCTCTGCAAACAACACATCCAGCTCCGGCTTGACCTGTTCAAAAGTAAATTCTTCATACTTTGCAGACAGATAACTAATCAGAATAAATGGATCATGCTCAATAGGTCCGATGTTATATCGGTATTCCTCATGTCCCGGTTCTTCAGATTCCATGTTGTTGATCCGCTCCTGCAAATTAGCTTCCAGCTGTGTATAATACAATTCCGCATCCCGGATTGCCTGATCCGATGACAGATAACTGGTTCCTGTGTAAGTGATCACATTTTGTAAAAACACCGCAGAGCATGACGTGACATTCGTTATGATCAGAAACATCAATCCGATCAGAACAGCTACACTGATATATACCTTCCGGTTTTCTTTAAAGAAGTTGGTGACTTTGCCGCCAATCTTCTTGATATAATCAATCGTACCTTTTGTAGCTGTTCCTACTGTCTGCTCACTTCGCTTCGCTTTGGCATAATCCCGTTTGATCTGTTGCTTCTGAATCTGTTTTTTCAGTTTCTTCTGCTCCTGACGGGCTGCCGCCTGTGTCTGTTTCTCTTCCTGTCTTTCAAGTCTGCTTCTTTTTCTGGATGCCCTCTGTTTCCTGCGTCTGGCACTTCTCTGTTCCATCCGGTAAACACCTTCGCCGCTTTCTTCTAACTTATGGGCACCTTCTACCGCCGCATTATCGTCTTCATTTTTGCTGATCTCACGGTGCAATGCTGCGAAAGTTGCACTTCCAGCTTTCTTAACAACAGAAGTTTTTTCTGTTTTCACAGATTCCCCTTCGCCAAACTTCAAGCGAGATTTCTTCTTTCCAGGAGCTTCTCCTTCATTTGCCTGATAGACCTGTGCTTTCTTTGAATGCTGCTTTGCTTCCTTTTTCTTTTTGGCTTCCTCATAAGAAAACTTTTTGGCTTTTTCCTTCTGTTTCTGATGTTGGAAATTGACTCCATCCGTATCCATCTGGTTCAATTTCTCCATATCTTTATCATTTTTTACAGAAGCACCAGTTTCCTCATAAGCAAACTTCAAACGCTGTTTTTGTTTTGGCTTTTTGCTGCCACCAGTCTGATTTCTCCGGCTGTCTCCTCTGTTTTCTGATAGATCAGCACGTTTTTCTTTCAGTCTCCCTGACTGTCCAGCTTCGGATTTTTCTGCAAGTCTGGATTCTTTTCCGACTTCAGCACGGATTCTTTTTCTATTTTGCTGTTTACTACTCTGTCCAAAATCCTCACTTTGCTTCTCTGTCCGTATCAGTTCCGGTGCATCTCTGGATTTTTGCACAGAGGGACGAATATTTTTCCCACTCCGTTCAGACTGGTGGGGAGACTTATCCACAAGATTTTCTTCTTTTTCCCCCTGTTTTCTTCCCATCTGCACATCACTGGCACGGTTACTGACACGAACAGAAGATTTATCTGTCAGGTTTTCTTCCACCAGACCATCCTTGGTCATCTTCTGGACTTTCTTGTCCCTGACTTTCATTCTCTGTTCTGCCACTGATTACTCCTCCTTCTTTGGATACCCTTTCCCTGCCTGTAATAAACAGAGAAAAGCGATGCCAAAAACAGCACCGCCACTAAAAGTTAATACATATGAAATTGCTTGTAACATTGTTTTCTCCTTTGATTTAACCGGCTTCAGAAGTCTCTTCTAAGCGGGTTGTCATGATTTTATAGAGGGAATTCTTCGGGAATCTGTCTACGAATGGAATAATGACATTTCCATAGAACAGAAGTCCTTCCCCCTCATTACTGTTGGTTACATAGGACAGCTGGGTTGGTGAGATATTCAGCTGTTTTGCCAGAATCTGCCTGTCTCCGGAAGCCTGGTTGAGCATATAAATAAAATCTGAATTTTCAAAGATATTCTCTATCTCCCTAGAAGACAATAAATCCTTGATATTCTGGGTAATGCCAGTTGGAATACCTCCCCATTTACGAAATCTCTTCCAGATCTCCACACTATAAGCTGCAGTCTGTTCTTCTTTTAAAAGAAGATGGAACTCATCTACATAGTATCTGGTGGACTTATGGGCAGAACGGTTCATCGTTACCCTGTTCCATACTTGATCCTGAATGACGAGCATCCCGATTTTTTTCAGCTGCTTACCAAGTTCCTTGATGTCAAAGCAGACAATACGGTTATTGATATCCACGTTTGTCTGATGGTTAAATACATTCAAAGAACCTGTAACATAGATTTCCAACGAAGTGGCCAGCCGCTGTGCTTCCGGCTCTTCCTGTTTTCTCAGAAGGTTGTATAAATCCTCCAGGATTGGCATCTTCTCCGGTACTGGATCGGCAAGATATTCCTGATATACTAACCTCACACAACGGTCAATGATGGTCTTTTCTACCGGCTCCAGTCCATTCTTTCCTCCAACAATCAGCTCACACAAAGACAGAATAAAATCTGCTTTCAGTGACAACGGGTTGTCTTCCTCGGAATAATTCAGATTCAGATCCATTGGATTGATATACTGGTCAGATACCGGAGAAACCCGTACCACCTGCCCATGCAGTGCCTGCACCAATGGGGAATACTCGGCTTCTGGATCACAGATAATGATATCGTCTTCTGTGATCAGAAAGCAGTTTGTAATTTCCCTCTTTGCTGAGAAAGACTTACCGGAACCTGGTGTACCAAGAATCAGTCCATTTGGGTTCTTCAAACGCTTCCGATCAACCATGATCATGTTGTTGGATAATGCATTCAGTCCATAATAAAGAGCTTCCCCTTCCTGAAACAGTTCCTGCGTCGTAAATGGCACGAAGATCGCTGTTGAAGATGTGGTAAGCCCTCTCTGAATTTCAATTCGATTGACTCCAAGCGGAATACAGGACATGAGTGCTGCTTCCTGCTGATAATCCAGCTGTTTTAGGGAACAGTTATATTTCTGTGCAATTCCCTGTACCTGGAAAATATTATTATCCAACTTCTGACGCTTCTTAGCGGTATTCATTACCAGAACTGTCACAAGGAACATTCGCTCATTTCTGGACTGCAGATCTTCCAACAGGTTCTTCGCCTCTTCTCCATAAGTCACAAGATCCGATGGAAGCACGTCCATATCATAACCAGAACGTACTGCACGCTTCTGCTCTTCAATCTTCATCTTATCCAAATCTGAAATCTTGCTCTTAATCATTTTGATTGCTGAACTCTGATCAATAGACTGGATATGAATGTTGACATTGATGCTGTCATCTACATCCAGGAAGTCTGCAAGCATTCGGTCTGTCAGCTCCGGTGCCAGAATCTGCAGATAACTCACACTTCCCATCGTTCTTCCCATCAAAAATGTCTGATTTTTGGAAAAGTTAAAGGAAGTCGGTGCAATAAAATCTTTGGTCTTTAATCCGGTTTCCGGAAGCATCTTATACTGGAACTTAAATGGTTCAATCCGATCCTGGTTGAACACATGATACAGAATCTCCAGCCTTTCCAGACCATTCAAGGAATGTGCCTGTGCTCCCAGGACCTTAAAGTTATTTAAGATATCTGTTTCGATTCTTTCAAGCCTTGGTCTTGCTACCTTCAGGCTTTCTGCTTCGATTCCAAAAGTGATATACTTTGTCTTCACCAGACCATTATTTCCTTTGGAAAGCTGATTTTTCAACATAGTTCGGTACTCTTCACGAATGGCATTGAAGTCATCGTTCTGATCCGGAATATCAATACTTTTCTCAAATTCTGCCACATCCACTTGCTGATTGATAAAGGACAGCTGCACACTGATGGAAGAATCAAAGTAATTTAAGAAATCACAGTAATTTTCAAATATCGTGGTCTTATCCTCGTTTAATGCAAGCTGATAATTGATGTCATAAAACTGAATCGTCTTGGAAAAAAAGGTCTTTGTCACCTGACAGATACCATCCTGCAACATCCGAATATACGGAATACTCTGCTGTGCAGTTGTAGGAATGTTTTTCTGTTTTCTGCGGTCCCGCTCCTGTTTCTTCTTACGCTTTTCCTGTTCTCTTTCTTTTCTGCTTTTTTTGTTTCTTCTTTCCTGACGGTTTCTTTTTTCCGCCAGGCACAGACGCTCCTGCTGAGCCTCCTGCTTTGTCTTTTTTGCCATCCGGCACACCCTCCTTTTTCACAAGGGTGGAAATCTCCTGATAAAAATTTTCTGTCTTATATGGTCTTACTGCCGGACAGATAAACTTCTGTCGAATGATATTTGCCACCACTTTTTCAAAGGGAAGACCGTCTTTTTCATACATTGCCATGAAGAAAAACGGAAGCATGATCGTTACCATCAGGATGGCTGCGATACTGGAACCGATTGGTTTTCTCATGACCAGATAAAACGGAATTCCCACAACTGCGGCAAGTGAAAAGAAAATCAGCTGCCGCTTTGTCAGATTTAACGCTACTTTTGTTTTGACCTTGGTAAGGTCTTTTGGTACTGGTACATACGCCATGGTATGCGCTCCTTTCCTGCCCGTTAATGGGCATTGAATATTGATTTGCTAAGGCTTCCGGTCTTGAATAATGAAAATGCAAGAATCACGGTATAAGCCGCTACTGAAAACATTGCTGCATGAAGGTCACTGGATATGGTCATTGCATTTACTAAAACTGCATAAATTCCCACACAGACCATCATGAAGAATCCCTGAAATGCCAGTGCGAACAAGCCTTTTAAATAGTTGTTTCCGATATTGCCCCATTCCTTATTGGTCATGGTGGCAAACGGAATTGGTGCTATGGAAGTATAAAGGTAAATTTCTATCATTCTTCCGTACAAAATTACCGTAATGATAATTGACAGAATGTGCATGGTAACACTGATCAACATCGTTTCCATGGATAGCAGGAACAAATCCCCTAACTTCATATCCTCCAGGGCATCCACAATCCGTGAAATTGCTTCTGTTGCATCCACCGCAGTGTTTCCTGATATCACCCCGGCGGCATTGTTGACCACATGTTGGCCAACGTCAAAGACCGCCATCGTGATATTGAACGTATTTGTCACCAGATAAATGGCTACATACGCTTTGAAGATCCAGAGGAAAATGTTATAAGTCTCAAATTCATGGAAATTGTTTTTTTGTGTTACCATCGTGATCAATTCATAGCACAGGACAAAGGTGATGATCAGTCCCGCAATGGGGACAATCACCGTTTGGGATATATTCTGAATCAGATTAAAAATCCCTGCATTCCATCCCTGCGGTGTCTGTCCCACCTGCCCGGCTATGGTTCCCACCTGCTCATTGACAGACGTGAACATGTTATCCAAACTTGACTTAATAAGCCCGATCAGGATATCCTTTATCGCTTCCGTAATTCTCTCAATGATGGTGTTCATCTACCACTCCTCTTAAGAGAACAATGTTGCCAGCTGTGGAATCAGGGTAGTTCCCAGCAGCATGATTCCAGCACCAGCCATCAGCTGTTTGATGCCCTGGCTCTTAGCGCCGGATAGCGATAGGTAATCCTTTGAAGTTATCTCCGGATTTTCCCCCGCTCCACACC